>JBARXI010000876.1:0-2080 GCA_049647275.1 Microcoleaceae cyanobacterium | reverse complement strand
GCTTGAAGTGCTTCGGGGAAACGCTTTACTTGTAATAATGCTAACCCCATTGAGGCATAGGCTTCAGCATTTTTAGGGTTAGACTGAATTGCTACTTGATATGCGACGATCGCCTCGTTGTATTTTTCTTGACGGAATAAGGAAGCACCTAATCCTAAATGAGCATTGGTTTTACTACGGTCAAGCAGAGAAGCACGACGATAGGCTTCGGCAGCAGCCTGATAGTTTTCTAATTTGGCCATGGTGTATCCGAGACCATATTGAAAATCAGCGTTATGAGGGTCGATAGCTACGGCCTGTTGATAAAACTGGGCTGCTGCTTGAAAGTTTTCCTCTAATGCTTGTAAATAGGCAATACCGGAATAGATTTGTGCATTTTTCGGGTCTAAACGTGCTGCCTGTTGATAGACGGCGATCGCTTTTTGATATTTTCGAGCATCAACTAATTCACGCCCTTGGCGCAATAATTCATCTACGCCTGAATTAGTTGTCTGGTTTGCTTGAGCTAAAAATTTGACTCCACAGGATGGAAGTACAGGGGAAGAGGAGGAGAGTGAGACAGGAACAGATAATTCCCCAGATGTGAATTTGAACTCCTCGGTGACTAAACTAGATGAGTCACAGGGAGAAGCATTGGCAACAGAAGGGATAGTGGCTGTTATTGTGGCCATTATCACGCTACTAAATATTGAAACTGTTTTTTTGTACACGGCCAGTCTGAATATCTAAATATAGGTGTTTCTAGAAATTATTTATCATACCACTGTTATCAGGAATGGTTGATGAAGTTTCTGTAGTATTTTTACAGAGAGCAATGATGCTTTCTCCGGTAAAAAAAATTAGGAGATTAGAAAAAGATGATTGTAAGTACAACTGATGTTATCCAAGGCGCTGAAGTTGAAGAGTATTTAGGAATTGTTACTGCTGAGGTGGTATATGGTAGTAATGCTCTGAGAGACTTTTTTGCTGGAATTAGAGATATTATTGGTGGGCGTACTGGTAGCTATGAAGAGGTTTTTAAAAAGGGTCAGGAAGATGCGATCGCCGAATTGGAAAAGCGGGCTAGACGTATGGGTGCTAATGCTGTGGTGGGGGTAGAAATAGATACGGGGACGATTAATGTGGATAGCAAGGGAGCCCTGTTATTAATTACAGCTACGGGAACGGCTGTGAAGTTGGCTTAAGTCCTAGATTTGTATTTTTTGTAGGGGTAATTCATGAATTACCCCTACAGATTGACTAAAAGCCTTCGCAACAATTCAGCTATTAAAATATTAGCATTAGCGTCAATAACTAATTTCATTTTTGTTTTTATTTCCTTGGTGCTAAAGCTTCCACTAATTCTTCTTCATCCTATCCTGTTTCTGCCATTACTCTTTCTACGGCTTGGTATAAGCGTTTCCAAAGTGCATCAATTTCTGCTTGATTCTGCTGCACCACTGGGTAAAAATATTCTAACAATTTGCCATTATGTTCAACAACTAAAGCTTCTTTTCCTGCTATTAATACTTTTGTTTGTAACTGATTTAATTATACTTTTTTCATAGTTAACCTCGGAATTTTTATGAATATAAATTTTGTATTAGACCTCGTTTTTAAGGCTGGGGTTTAAATTGTAATTCAAGTTCATTTATTAGTATAATCTAGAAGAGGAAATCAACACGATAAAACATTGATGACTACAACAACTACTACTAAAGCAAATCCATTCTTAACAGATAACTTTGCCCCTGTCAGAGAAGAAATAACTGCTGACAACCTCAAAGTTATTGGGGAACTACCCGCCGGTCTTTCAGGAATGTTTGTTCGCAATGGCCCCAACCCGCAATTTAAACCGATCGGTCAATATCACTGGTTTGATGGCGATGGAATGTTACATGGAGTGAGAATAAGTGATGGTAAGGCATCCTATAGTAACCGCTATGTACGCACAAACAAATTCCAGATAGAAAAACAGGAAGGCAAAGCAGTCTGGGGAGGATTATTAGAGCCACCCCAACAAAATAATCCCCACGGCACAGATACAAATAGGGCTAACACAGCTCTCGTTTATCATGCTGGTCATTTTTTGGCTCTCTGG
>JBARXI010000875.1:0-2796 GCA_049647275.1 Microcoleaceae cyanobacterium | reverse complement strand
GAGTATATATTTATTAATTTAATCGCAGTTTGAGTATAATACCGAGCAGGATTCAAGAATCGCCAAAAATCAATAATTATTAATTACGGTTTCCAGCCTATTCTGGAAAGATAAACAACATTTATTTTAGTCAATCTTGTGATTTTTAATCAAAGGAAGTTGTGGATTTTTAATTATTGAACGGCTATTAATTGTTCATATCAGTTAGCCTTACCGAGAGTTTTATTTATTACTTTAGTAGTATTGACTATAAATCTATTAAACTTGCACCATAGGTTTAGTAGTTCTTCAGTTATAGCTAATAATTATGTCAGATACAAATTTAACCAACAATTATGAGGTGGCCCAACCTTCTGAGCGAGTACCTTTGTGGGCAAAAGCGATCGCCTTATTGGCACTATTAAATCTGACTTTAGGGCTATTTAATATCAGTTATGTACCCTTGCGGGACATTTATTTACAATATTTGCCTGTAGTTGTGAGAGCCTACGACCCCATCAAAGGTATCGAACCCCATCCGCAAACTGAAAATTATTTGGTTACTGTCAATCAACTAGTGGCGCAACTACCAGAAAAAGGACTAATCGACCCTACTACAAAAGACTTACTAGCTTCCTTACGCAGTCAGAGTGTGGCCCTCATAGAAGAAGACCCATTTATGGTCGCTAATAAATTTGCCACTTTTGCCAAAATTCAACGCCGAATGCGGGACCGAGTGGGAGTTGATTCGACAAAACAAGCATTTCTCACATTTTGGACGGCGGATTATTTACTCTCACAAAATGTTAATGAGGAAATTAACTTTTTTCAGAGTGATATTAACCCATTAATTGGGAAAAACTTTTTTCGGAATACTGATGCTACTGGTCAATTTGTAGATGATTTTTGGCGAATTGATTTATTTTTTATTGTCTTTTTTGCTGGAGATTTTCTGATTCGTAGTTTGGTCATCTCTCGTAAAAATCCGCGTCTGAATTGGTGGGATGGAATGTTGCGACGTTGGTATGATGTTTTTCTGTTACTTCCGGTTTCGCGGTGGTTAAGAATTCTACCTGTGACTATTCGTTTACATAAGGCAAAAATTATCAATTTAAAGGGGATTTTAGCTCAAGTTACTTATGAACCTGCGACTTATTTAGCTGACCGTGTAGCTGAATTTGTTACTTTAAGATTAATCAATCAAACTCAAGAATCAATTCAAAAAGGAGATATGGCTAGGTCTTTATTGTCACCTCAAGCGGGAATTAAGGTTAATGATGTAAATGAAGTGGAAGTAATAACTGACCGTTTGTTAGATTTAACAATTTATCAGGTTTTACCAAGGGTTCAACCGCAAATGGAAGCCTTATTACATCATTCATTAGAAAGTGCTATTAAACAATCTGATTTTTATGAAATGGTGCGTCAAATTCCCACTTTTGGCAATTTGCCTGAAAGTGCAATAAAACAGCTTTCAAATTTTATTACTGATGCAACTTATGATGTTATATCGACTTCTTACTCTGATGTGGAGGGGCGGGTACTTTTTGACCGTTTGGCTAAACAATTTCAAGATGCTTTACGTCAAGAACTTCAGGATGAGAAAACGTTGCATGAACTACAGTCTTTGCTGTCAGACTTATTGGAAGAAATGAAGTTAAATTATATTCAAAACTCTAAAGCAAGAAAGCCGGAAGAAACAATAAAAGAACTCGAAAAAATTGAGCAAGTTGCTGAAGATAATCAAGGGCAGAAAGAGTAATTTTGGGGGAGGTATAAGTGTGCAGATAGAGAGGATAGCTTTTTTCGTCACTAATTAAACGGACTTGATATTAGTATAGTCAACCTGGTTTTTAAGGTAATCTTACATCAGTGTTGAAAATCTATATTTACTCCCTATTGTTGATGACTATTGTATCGCCATGCCAAACGTTCCTGGAGTAATCTATGAATAAATCTATAACCGCCTCCAACGCGCTGAACTAACATTTTTTCGGTGGCATAGTTGAGGAAGCGGGCGTAATTCCAGGGGGCTTTTTTTGTGAGGAAAAGGGTGATGCGGAGACTTAGATGTTCAATGACAACGAACAAAAATGGCATATATATCATAATTGGCATACAGGCAACTAATATCAACAGAATATTAGTAGGTTCCAAGTTCATTATTGGTGTAAGAAGCAATAAAGTTGTCGAAATAGGCAGAAAAATGATTACTAATATACCTGTATTAATAGCTATTTTCCACATTCCCTCATTGGGATATTTTCTAGTTTTAAGTTCTCCACCTTTGAAGGCTTCTATCAGTGATAGACAACAAATCAATATCAAATGAAAATTCATTGCTACAAAAGAATATATCAATGTATAATAACCTGTTATAATCATTAAGATAGATGAAAAATTTAGCAATATGTAAATTACAAATAGAAAATTTTTCATTCGACCTGAAATCACTTGCGAATATAGTTTTGCAGCATTGGTTTTAAATGTACTTTTAAACCTTTCCCAAGAAAAGCTTAGATTTTCCACTTCAAAATATGATTTTTCATCTATCTCTTTATAAGATTCTATCTCTTTATTTAATGTCTTTTTATCTATGCCTATGAACGACTTAAAAGACTTCATATCTTTTCTCGTTACACCTATAGAATATAAAAATTTCCTGCCTCTTGAGGATTCGGTTAAAGGTACAATAATCAAACTAATTAAAGCAACAATCAAAGCAAAAGCAGATGTTGTGATTAAAATTTGATATAATGATGTAAATAAAGCATAGATTTGTATAGGAGATGAAATGACTAGAAAGTTTAACATGAG
>JBARXI010000874.1:0-7839 GCA_049647275.1 Microcoleaceae cyanobacterium | reverse complement strand
CATCCTAAAGTCATTGTTGAGGTGCTTTCCCCTAGTACAGAAAAATACGATCGCGGCGATAAGTTGAAATATTATCGTCAATTTCCTAGTTTGCAAGAATATGTTTTAGTAGATTCAGAATCAATTTATGTAGAAATTTATCAACGTGGGGAGGAAAAAATTTGGCATTATTGTGGGTATACAGAAGGTGAGTCTATTACATTAGAGAGTATTGAATTTACTTGTGCTATTAAGGTTTTATACGAAGGAGTTAATTTTGAAACTGATACTGTTGGGCAAGAATAAACGATGATGGCAAATTCGTCTTAATGGAGGGCGAGTAATTTTTTGACAGTGGGGTGACAACCGCCAGTTAATACGAGGCGACTGCCTGGGTGGAGGTGAGTTAGTCCGACGGCGGCGCCCAGGGCGTCGAAGTCTGCTGTCGTGTGGCATAAGATTATGTTCATTTTTTTATCTGCTAATTTTTTAACAATTCATTTCTTAAATTTTGATAATCTTTCAAATCTGGTAGTTCTAATTCATTGGCAATTTGCAATGCTTTTTCTGCGTATTTTTGAGCGTTATCTTTTTCTTCCAATTTTTGATAAGCCTCTGCTAAATTATATAAAGTTATTGCTTCAACATTGCGTTCCTCTTCTCCTTTAAGATGACCGATTTTTCTGGCAACTTCCAAGCTTTTTCGATACATATCAATAGCTTGATCGATATTTCCTAAAGCATCATAAGTATTTCCTAAGTTGTTTAATGCTGTTGTTTCTCCTTTCTGATTTCCTAATTCCTGAGAAATCAATAAATGTTGTTTTCCATAATCTAATGCCTTGTCGTATTCTTCCATAAAGTAATAAGTATTACCGACATTACCTAATGCATTGCCTTCTTTTTCTCGATCGCCAATTTCACGAGCAATTTGTAAGTGGAGTAAATGATGATCGATAGCTTTTGAATATTCTCCTCTAGAATAGTAGGCAAGACCTAAATTTCCTAATACATTACCTTCCCCTTCACGATCTTGGATTTGTTTAGTTATTTTTAAAGCCTGATTTTGATCATAAATAACTTTTTCATAGTTCCCAAGAGAAAAATGAGCACGACCTAAATTCGCTAGAGCATTTCCTTCTAACCAAAGTGAGTTTATTTCTCGCGATATTTTTAATTGCATTTGATGATGATAAATAGCTTGATGATAATCGCCTAAATCATCATAAACATTACCTAAATTACCCCAAGCATTAGCTTCTGCTTCTACATCGCCAATAATACTGGCTATTTCTAAGCTTTGTTTATGATATTTAATAGATTCAGAATAATTACATAAATGACGATAAGTACATCCTAATCCGCTTAAAGCTATTGCCTCTCCCTTTATTTCATTTATTTCTTGTGCTATGGCTAGCGATTGCTTATGGTATTCAAGTGCCTGGTTATAATCTCCTACAGAGTCATATATACTACCCAAATTTTCCAACGTATTAATTTCATTTTGAACATCGTTTGTTTCTTTTGCTAAAGATAAAGCTTTTTGATAACATTTAATAGCTTGAGGATAGTTATTTAAATAGAGGTAAACAGTTCCTATATTGTTCCAAGTTATTCCTTCTTGCTGGCGATTCTTAAGGTGTTTTGCTATTTTTAAATCCCTTTTATAGTATTCTAAAGATTCAGAAAATTTGCCTAAATTACTATAAGCATTTCCTAGGGTATTGAGACAAGTACTATTACTGATGTTACCTAATTTTCCTAAAAGTTTACTAGAACAATTAATTTGTTGAGAATAGTAACCCCAAGTACCTAACTGTGCGTGTAATTCTTCTAAAGTAGGTGTATTAAGCTGAATTGAAAGAATTATTTTGCTTTTTTCCCAATCTTCAACTTCACATAAATGAAAAAATGCCTCTAACAAACCATGAATCTTTTCTAAGTTAGAGCAATTTTGATTGTACTGATAGTCAGTCAACCAATTAATAACCGCTTGATACTGACTTCTTTTACTATAAGGTTTAATTGACTTAATCTCAGTGAAATTGATGCCAATTTTTTCCAAAATAGATTCACTAGAAGGTATTATAGGTACGATATTATCCTTATTAGGAGTAGATTGATTTTCTCCATTTAACTCAGTTATTTTAGCCTGAAATTCTGATAATATTTCCCTAAACTTGCTGCTCGGTTCTGCATTATCTCCCTCCTCTTGAGTTTGAAGTTCTTGTGTTATTTTTAAACATTGTTGATAACATTTAATCGCTTTACTGTTTATTCCTAAAACAGAGTAAAAGTCTCCCAAATTTGAAAGAGCATTAAATTCCATCAAAGGGTCTTGAAGTTCTTCTGCGATCTGCAAACTTTGTTGATAACATGACATTGCTCTATAATCCTTAAGAGCTTCGTAAGTTAACCCTAAATTTTGTAGAACTTCTCCTTGTGCTTGATAGTCTTCTATTTCTTGTCGAATAACTAAACTTTTTTGAAAATAATTAAGGGCAGTTTTATAGTCCTCTAAGTTCAAATAAGCTTCTCCTAAATCTTCTAGATACTCACCTTGTGCTGGTAAATCATTGAGCTTTTCTGAAATAGCTAAACTCTGCTCAAAATACTCAATAGCACGAACAGGTTGATCTAAATCGACATAGAGTGTACCTAAATGAGCTAAAGCTGCTTCTTCCCCTGGGCGATCTTGGACTTGTTGAGCTATTTCTCTGCTTTGTTCATAGCATTGAATAGCACTATCATACTTCTCTGTAATTGCGTAAAGGTTTCCGATACTTCTAAGTACCCTACTTTCCCAAAAAAGGTCTCCAAGTTGCTGCGCCATTGTTAAACTCTTTTGGTAATAACCGATCGCTTGTTCATAATCTCTCTGGCGATGATAAAATGTTCCCAATGTTTCTAGGCTCTTTTCTTGTCCACGACGATCGCTAATTTCATTGGCAATTTTTAGGCTTTTTTCTAAATACTGAGCAGCTTGAATATTTTTCCCTAAGAGTAAATAAGCACTACCTAAATTTCCTAAAGCTAATTCTTCACCTTGGCGGTAGCCGATTTTTTGAGCAATTGATAAACTTTTTTGGTAGCATTCTATAGCTTGTTCTGCATTTTGTTGAATCAAATAAACTCTTCCTAAACTTGCTAAACTTTCTAATTCTTCTTGATAATTATGGATTTTTTGAGCCAAACTTAATGCCTGTTTTAAGTAATCAATTGCTTTTTTATAGTTAATCAACTCAAAGCATACTTCTCCGATTTTTCTTAAACATATTGCTACCAAGTTGCTATTTTTAATTTCTTGAGCAATGGTTAAACTATTTTGATAATACTTCATAGCTTGACTTGAGTTTCCAGTAGCTTGATAAACACTCCCTATATTTCCTAAACTTTGGCTTTCTAGTGATAAATCTTCTATTCGTCTTGCAGTATTTAAACCCTGTTGATAATTATTCATTGCCTTGGTAAGGTTTCCTAAGATAAGATAGCAATTACCACTGTTATTGAAGATAATTGCATCAACTCTCAAATCAAGCTTCTGAAAAAGCATTTTGTTTAAATTAAGAAGTTCTCGATAATAACCCCAAATATAAAGTTGATTATGAAATTTATCTTCTGTCAGAGTCTTTAGAGAAGTAAATAGAATGATACTCGCTTGCTTCCAATTCTCTACTCCACACAAATGAAAAAATGTCTCTAACAAACCTTTAACTTTATCTAAATTAGAAGCATTTGAATTAGCTTGATATTCCGTTAACCAATTAATAACAGCTTGATAGGAAGCCCGTTTTTCACCTGGCTTCATTGCCTTAACTGTAGTATAACTAATACCAAGTTTAGCCAATACCTCATCACCAGAAGGAATAATATTAACTTCTTCTGTTGTGGCTTGAGTTTGAGGTTCTAACTCAGTTACTTTGTTCATAAAATTAATGTTTTTATACTGATAAAACTATCTTAGCTATCGCTCTATCAACTGTGCTCTAAAGCATCGGAAGTAGTGAAAAAAGCTAACAAAAACCGGGCTGAAACTTCGGCTGCATATTGACGAAATTGGTCGCTCTTATCATAATCAGCATAATCCTGAACTCCTTTGACAATAATTATGGGAATTTCGTGAATTTCGGCTACTGCACCAATAGCTGCACCTTCCATTTCTACTCCTAATATTTTCCGTTGTAATTTTTCGATACGTTGGAAAAGTTGGGGGTCTTTTTGTACTTTACTTGTAGTAGCAATTACCCCTGGACGAATTTCAGGATTCAAGGGGTCTTTATAACATTGCTCTTCTAAATATTCTAGTCGTTCATTATTAACTTCTTTCAGAGCTTTTTCGGTTAATTCCAAAGAGTCTGTTTTTAATAATTCTTTTTCTCTTAATCGTTGAATTACTTTTCTCCAATCTGGGCATTCTGTTTGCCTTTCTGGGTGCTGGTCAGGGCTAGAATGTTTGTCTGGTTGTTGTTGAAAATCATAGAGTTTGTGGACTAACCAACGCTCTTGATGATAGTAAGATTTTGGTCTAGAAGTTTGAATAGTGTTCAGCCAATCTTGGGGAAAATCTTGAATAGTAAATTCCCATTGGCGTTTGAGGTTATAAGTGCGAATATCATGAAATATTTCTTCAGTGCGAATTTTTTGATTATCTGTTGATTCGTAATAAGCAACGAGTTTACCATAGTCAAATTTAAAGACTCGATTAGCAACAATTACATCACCTAAAAAAGTATCTTTTCTATTGCCTGCACAAACTCCAGTCATTGCTAAACAACCAGGTTTTAATTCAGAAATAAGTCGAGTAGCTAGATTATTAGTGTAATTTTCTCCCATTTCAACTGGGCGGGCTGCTACTATATTTAATTGAGTACCGTTTTTATGGTTTAAAGTAGTTTTGTAGTAGAAATAATTGGAACTATCTTTCAATTCTTGCCAAGTATTTCCAGATTGATTATCGCAGTTTTTCAGGGCATCTAATTCATCTTTTAGGGCTGTAATGATTAGAATATCAATTTTTGGTGAAGAAGGTTGAATATTAGATTCAAAAGCTTGGTTACTGTCTTGAGTATCATCATCTTCATCACCTAAACGTCTTAAATGTTCTAAAGATACACCCCTAATTAAATTATGCTGTCTTACTTGAAGCTGATTCTTTTCATTATCACTTCTTTGCTCAACTAAATACCTGTCTCTCAAAGTATCCAAAGCTATTTCCCACTTATCTTTGTCAATATCCCAATATTTCAAATGATTTAGCCAAAATTTCTTTGGTACTTCACAGCGATAAACAGAAGATTCACACAATAATAAATAAGCTTCATGAGCTTCCACTTTTAAGCGATTAAATGCCTTTTCTAAACGATTTTTAACATTTTTGCGTAAACTACGAGTGTATTTGTGCAAATTATACTGGTCATTTGCGGATACTGTTATTTTCTTAGTTTTTGCTTCTTCAATCGCTTTTTCTACCTCTTCTACTTCCTTTCCATACTCATTCCAATATACTAAAACATTGCCATTAAAAGGATGATTAACAATTTCACCTGCTATCACCCGTAAAGCTAAAGGATGACCTTCATAAGCTTTTCCAATACGCTCTAAATAAGATTTACTTTCTGCTGTTTCACTAACATCTAACCCTATTTTATTAAATAAAGCTAACTGCTCTTTTTCTTCCAAGCCACTTAAAAGTTGACTGTACCAATTTTGATAATCTCCTTCAAGATCGATTTGTGCAGGTAAATCTTGCGAAGTTAAAATCAGACAACTTTGACAAGTATCAGAATTCAACCAAGTTGTAAAAAACTTCACCCACCATTCATCTTTAAAATCACTCCATCCTTCCTTTTCATTTCCCTGTAAAATATTTTCTAAAGAATCAATTTGGACTAAATAACGATTCTCTTGTAAATGCCTTACCAAACGATACATTAACAGTTGAGTATCCTTACGGTCATCTGGTGTTACTACTTCACCACTTTTTTCTAATAATTTGGCTGCTACACTGCCAAAATCAGATGTTTGTTCTTCATTATCAAAATCTTTTTTTAGATAATAATCCCAATCTGAAAACCAATCTTTTAATTCAACTGCTAATTTGTATCCTAAAGCTGTTTTTCCTATTCCTGTAATTCCTACTAAAATTAGCAAACGATAGGAACTTTTGACTTTATTTGTTAGTTTTTTTATTAGACTTTCACGGCCTACCCAAGTCTCATTATAAGCCAAAAAGTTAGGAGTTTTTGCTTCCATTTCTGAGGAATTATTAGAAGAATTTTGCTGTTTTTCCATATTAATTCAAAATTTACTAAAATCTAAAATAAAAAAGCACTTGCATGACTAGCAGCTACTTCTTGAAAACCGTTTTTATCCGCCCTACTTTTCCCATCAATTAAATCAGAAATACCCCGAATAATTAATGCCGAAACTTGTTAGTTAGCATGAGCCGCTTGCAAAATACCACGACCTTCTATTTCCACTGCTAAAGCATCACCATAATTATGCTCAAGAAATTCAAACAAATCCGACTCTTTACTGGCAACTACCTTTTCTCCAGCAGCAATAGGAGCAACAAATACATTAGGTTTAGCTGAATCAGAAAGTCTAGCTAACCAATCTTCTTTTCTAGCCTCAGCCATGGCCCGTTGAATCATATTATAAGTTGAAATACCCACATCCGGTCTAGGTCTAAAGGTCTCAGCCACCTTACCCGACTCATAACCATAAACCTTAGTTGCAGCAACCACATCTCCCAGTTGGACATCCTTAATTCCTCCAGCTACTCCAACAAATAGAATTACATCAGGCTTAAAATAAGCGATCGCCCTTTCTGCTTCTATACCTGCGGGAGAATTTCCAGCACCAGTTTCAACAATACCCACTTCCCACTCCTGAGCAGCAATAGAAAATTTACCCCTCTCATAAATTGTCCCATTAGGGTGCATCTCCTCGGTCAAGTCACTAAGATGAGTGCGTACTGCCATATATTCGATACGAATTGCTGTTAAAATAACGGCACAAGCCATACCTTTTACCTATTAATTGAACTGCTTTCTATTATGGCTAATTTATTTTGAAATGTGTAAAATTTAAACTGCTTTTCAATTAACTTTAACTTATTTCAAATACAGCTCAATTACCTATGTTTATTGTTGATTTTATGTTCTGGCGATCGCTGATAATAATTTTAGGTTAGTAAGTCAGACAATTAAATATTTATAGTGGGGGCATCTTGCCCGCTATGGGCGTACCTTACCCAGGTAAAATTGTTGTATTATTGTTGGGTTTCCTTAGCGTCAACCCAACCTACTGTGTAAAAGTTAAACAGCTTTTCAATAAATTTTAACTCATTTCCAATACTGCTAAATTGCTGATGTTTATTGTTGATTTTATATTTTGGCGATCGCTGATAATAATTTTAGGTTAGTAAGTCAGACAATTAAATATTTGTAGCGCGGGCATCTTACCCACTGTAGGTTGATTTCATTCAAGTTTAATCTGCTATATTATTGTTGGGTTTCCTTAACGTCAACCCAACCTACTGTGTAAAAATAAAACAGCTTTTCAATAAATTTTAACTCATTTAAAATATTGCTCAATTGCTTCTGTTACCAACTTATTACTTATTACAGAAAAAACATTCTATGAACGACCAAAAACCAATACTTCAAGTTTTTCTAGTCGAATATGAAAAATTGAAAGAAGAGCAAGTCAAGCGTATTGCCTTCAGAGATCAAATAATTTATCTAACACTAGGAATATTTGGTGGAATTCTCTCTTTTGCTCTATCAAATAAAACTAATTTTTATGCCCTTTTAGTTATTCCTTGGATTTGCCTGATTCTCGGTTGGACTTATTTAG
>JBARXI010000873.1:0-3087 GCA_049647275.1 Microcoleaceae cyanobacterium | reverse complement strand
AACTGACCTCTGGCTCAAGAACGGAGACGCTCTTTCTCTAAGTCGGCTCAATGAACTGCGAACCAAGAATTCTTGGGAATCCCCCACTATATTCGGTACTCCGAATTAGTGGTGGGAGGATGTCAATTCCGTTAAACAGTATCAGTTCTATCTCAGCATTCTGAGTGCAGTAAATAAGCTAATAGGAAATAGTCATGGTAATGGAACGCATTGATATCCATCCTACCCACCGACATGGTGATATTAAACTTCGTAGTGGGAAACCTTTTCCTTTTGGTGCAACCATTGTACCAGGAGGAGTGAATTTTTCCATCTTCTCTTCTCACGCCACATCCTGTACATTGGTATTGTTTAAAAAGCACGCTCCCGAACCAATGGCAGAAATTCCCTTTCCTGAAGAATTTAAGATTGGGAATGTTTATTGTATGGTCGTATTCGATCTTGATTATGAGAATATTGAATACGGCTATCGCATGGATGGCCCCAACAGTTTTAGCGAGGGTCAATGGTTCGACAAAAGCAAAGTCCTCATGGACCCCTATGCAAAAATTATTGGCGGTCGAGATATTTGGGGAGAAACACCAGACTGGAATAATATTTATCAACACCGCTCCAGAATAGCATTTGATGATTTTGACTGGGAAAATGACCGCCCCCTCGAAATTCCCCCGGAGGATCAAATCATTTATGAAATGCACGTTCGCAGTTTTACCTGTCATCCTTCATCTGGGGTAAAACATCCGGGAACATTTGCTGCTATCCGCGACAAAATTCCTTACCTCAAAGAATTGGGTGTCAATGCAGTGGAGTTGATGCCTATTTATGAATTTGACGAATTTGAAAACTCACGCCAAAGCCCTATTACTGGAGAAACTTTATATAATTATTGGGGCTATAGTACGGTAGGTTTCTTTGCTCCCAAGGCAGGTTTTGCTGCAACTGGTAAGTTAGGAATGCAGGTAGATGAGTTGAAAAAGACGATCAAAGAACTGCATAAAAACGGTATCGAAGTCATTCTAGATGTAGTGTTCAATCACACCGCAGAAGGAAACGAAAACGGTCCGACGATTTCTTTCCGAGGTATTGACAATAAGACATACTATATGTTAACGCCTGAAGGCTACTACTATAACTTTAGTGGCTGTGGCAACACTATTAATTGTAATAATCCTATAGTTCGTGGTGTGGTATTAGATTGTCTGCGGTATTGGGCGAGTGAATATCATATAGATGGTTTCCGATTTGATTTGGCAGCTATTCTCGGACGCGATCCTTGGGGCGCTCCCCTGCCAAACCCTCCACTTTTAGAAACTCTGGCTTTTGACCCCATTCTTGCTAACTGTAAATTGATTGCAGAAGCTTGGGATGCAGGCGGTTTATATCAAGTAGGTTCTTTTCCTGCTTACGGACGTTGGGCAGAATGGAATGGTAAATATCGCGACGGCATTCGCAAATTTATTAAAGGTGATTGTACTGTTGGGGAAATGGCACAGAGATTGCAAGGTTCGCCAGACCTTTATGCTGGATCGGGTCGAGCACCAGCGACATCTATTAACTTTGTGACTGCTCACGATGGTTTTACTTTGGCCGATATGGTTTCTTACAATGAGAAGCACAATGAAGCCAATGGTGAAAATAATAATGACGGTGCTAATGATAACGAAAGTTGGAATTGTGGAGCTGAAGGTTGGACTGACGACCCAGGGATAAATGCTTTGCGTAGTCGTCAGATGCGAAATGTCATTGCTCTATTGATGGTGAGTCAAGGCGTACCCATGTTACTTATGGGAGATGAAATTGGACGCACTAAAAATGGTAATAATAATACTTATTGCCATGACTCGGAACTAAATTGGCTTAACTGGGAGTTGTTAGAAACTAATGCCAGTTTGTTTGGGTTCACCAAAAACTGTATTGCATTTCGGAAAGCTCATCCAGTATTGAGAAATCGCAATCATTTCAGAAATCAAGATTATGCTGGGAGTGGAAATTTAGATATTACTTGGCATGGTACTCAGGTTTGGAATACTGACTGGTCAAGCCATTCTCGGACTTTAGCTTTTATGCTTTGTGGTAAACACGCCAGAGAAGCAACAAAACAAGATAATGATATTTATGTAGCCATGAATATGCACTGGGAAAGTCTCTGGTTTGAGATTCCTGGTTTATCACAAGGAAGAAAGTGGCACGTTTTTGCTAATACTGGCTGTACTCCACCGACAGATTCTTGGACACCGGGAACAGAACCTGTTTTAGAAAATCAACAGGGGTTGTTGGTGGGCGATCGCTCAGTAGTTATTTTAGTCGCTAAGTAACAGCTCAGAAACCGGGTTTATTCCTAAATGTCTGGTCTGCCTACCAAGGATTTTCACAAACCCGGTTTCTTGGTAAAGGCAACGAGGTGAGAAACCGGGTTTATTTCTAAATGTCTGGTCTGCCTAACAAGGATTTTCACAAACCCAGTTTCTTTGGGTAAGTTTGTCATAAGTCATAGCTTACTAAGTCAAAAGGCTGTGATAATATGATCGAACAGCCTAAAATCAAAGCTTACTTTTTGGTGGTAGTTCCACCAAAATACAACAACTTAGAGACTTATAATCATCAACCAAAACTTAAGGATAATTATGGCTTTTGAAGCAAATCTAGAAACAACAGACAGCGGCATCGCTAAAATCACTTTATCTGGAGAGTTAGATGGGTCTACAGCTTCAGATTTTAAAGCAAAAGTAGAGGAAGCAGCAGCCCAAAACCCGAAAAGACTTGTTTTGATTATGAATGACCTAGAATATATGGCAAGTGCGGGTTTGCGGGTATTGATTTTTTCAAAGCAAAAAATGGGAACAGGTGTTGATATCTATATGGTAGGTGTTCAAGAAATGGTCTTGGATACTATTAAAAAAACTGGCTTCGACCAAAGTGTTTATTTGCTGGATGAATATG
Organism: Microcoleaceae cyanobacterium; assembly: GCA_049647275.1. Lineage (GTDB taxonomy): Bacteria > Cyanobacteriota > Cyanobacteriia > Cyanobacteriales > Microcoleaceae > JASJEE01. The sequence goes on along the minus strand of JBARXI010000873.1, from coordinate 147 downwards.
ATGCAGCTACAATAGAAGCAGTTTAACAAAAAATAGCGAGAAGTCCCGCGTTCTCCTCGTCGGGAACGTCGTATGGGAAAGCGACCATGTTATAATAGAAGAACACAGGGGGAGGGCATCACCTCTGTATAAACTGCAACTCCTTTG
>JBARXI010000872.1:0-14559 GCA_049647275.1 Microcoleaceae cyanobacterium | reverse complement strand
TTTTGGGAAAGCATAACCCACCATTTTTTGGGAAAGCATAACCCACCATTTTTTGGGAAAGCATAACCCACCATTTTTTGGGAAAGCATAACCCACCATTTTTTGGGAAAGCATAACCCACCATTTTTGAGGAAAGCGTAACCCACCATTTTTGAGGAAAGCATAACCCACCATTTTTGAGGAAAGCGTAACGCACCATTTTTGGGGAAAGCGTAACGCACCATTTTTGAGGAAAGCATAACCCACCATTTTTGAGGAAAGCGTAACGCACCATTTTTTGGGAAAGCATAACCCACCCCAAAGATTACTTGATCATCAATTCTATAGGTGATTTTTGAATTAATAGTGGTGCGTTACAGCTAGCGCCTAACGCACCCTACTGGAGTGAAACTTCCTTCTTTAAATTAATCCAACTCTTCCTCCCCAATGTCCCTAATTGCCACTGGTGCTGCTAGAGGCGATCGCAAATCTTCTACCATTTGCTGTATTTCTAAAGGCGGAGGGGCTGTCATCCGAGAAACTACAAAAGTCACAACAAAATTCAGCAGCATTCCCACAGTGCCGATACCCTCAGCAGATACACCAAAAAACCATGTAGGCATTCCAGCGAATTTGACACCAATAATATAGATAGTAGTAAACAACAAACCCACCACCATACCAGCGATCGCTCCTTCCCGGTTGGTGCGCTTGTCAAAAACTCCCAAAATAATCACCGGGAAAAAACTAGCAGCAGCCAAACCAAAAGCAAACGCCACCACCTGGGCCACAAATCCCGGTGGGTTGACCCCAAAATAACCAGCAATGGCGATCGCAAATCCTACCATGATCCGCCCCACCATTAACCGTTGCGACTCTGATGCGCCAGGATTAATCATGCGGTAGTAAACATCATGAGCAATTGAACTCGAAATCACCAATAACAAACCCGATGCGGTAGATAAGGCTGCAGCTAATCCCCCGGCTGCCACTAATGCAATTACCCAAGGGGCAAGTTTTGCTACTTCTGGAGTCGAGAGTACGATGATATCGCGGTCGATAGTAATTTCATTGGTTTCTGTTTCTGGAGTTAGTTGAAAGCGACCGTCGTTATTTTTATCGGTGAATTCTAACAACCCGGTATTTTCCCACTTTGTCGCCCAGTCTAACTGTTGCACTTCCTCCACAGTTTTGTTGTGCAAACTGTCTATTAAGTTGTATCGGGCAAAGGTGGCTAAAGCAGGAGCAGTTGTGTACAAGATGGCAATAAATAATAATGCCCAACCAGCAGAATATCGGGCTGCTCTCACGTTAGGCACAGTGTAGAAGCGAACAATAACGTGCGGTAAACCAGCAGTGCCAACCATTAGAGCAATAGTGATAAACAAAACATCTAGCATGGTTTTGTTAGTAAAAGCTGCACTGTATTCCTGGAAACCTAAATCTACCTGAACCAGATTTAATTTTTCCACAATATCCCCGAAAGTAAAAGCAAACTGGGGAATAGGAATACCAGTGAGAATAGTTGCAATGGCAATGGCTGGAATTAGGTAAGCAACAATTAGTACAAAATATTGAGCTACCTGAGTCCAAGTGATGCCTTTCATCCCACCTAATATAGCGAAGAAGCCAACGATAATCATACCGATGACAACGCCTGTTTCCACGGGTACTTGCAAAAAGCGACTGAATACAATACCCACACCGCGCATTTGCCCAGCAACATAAGTCATGGATACAAATATGGCGGCAATAACGGCAACGATACGGGCAATATTGGAGTAGTAGCGATCGCCCACAAAGTCGGGTACTGTATATTTGCCAAACTTCCGCAGATAAGGGGCTAGTAGTAGTGCCAACAGTACATAACCACCCGTCCATCCCATCAGATAAATGGAGCCGTCATAACCCAAAAAAGAAATTAATCCTGCCATTGAGATAAAGGAGGCGGCAGACATCCAGTCGGCGGCAGTAGCAGCACCGTTAGCAAGAGCTGGCACACCTTGGTCAGCCACGAAAAAACCTTTGCTATCTTTGACTCGCGATCGCCACCCTATGTACAGATAACCCATAAAGGAAATGATTACGAGTATAAATGTCCAGACTTCTGCAGTCATTTAGTCTTTCCTCTCAGTATTATTATATTTTTTATCAAGTTTATCCATTTGAATTGCATAGATAAAAATTAGAATGACAAACACATAAATAGAGCCTTGTTGTGCCATCCAAAAACCAAAGGGAACGCCAAAGAATTGAATTGCATTTAGTTGTTCAACTAATAGAATGCTAAAAACAATTGAAACTAAAGCCCAAACTATTAGCAAGTTTCTGATTAATGTTGTGTTGGCACGCCAGTATGCCCGACGTTGTTCTTCGTTCATTTTTTAAGTTTTGATTAATTTATGGATAGGACTATTAAAGAATTTCGGCAAAATTGGGTAATATTCCTATTAGTTTAGGGCGATAAAACCCGATTTATTTTGTAGGAATATGGCCATGGAACCTCAAAATAGGTAATTTGCGTCAATTCCTAGTTATTAAAGCATTATTTGGTATTTTTGGGAAGTTTAAATTAGTTTAAATTAGTAGGTTGGGTTGAAGGATGTTAGGGCAGCTTATCCATAGGATAAACCCAAAAAAACAATAAATTGATAACTGGAAGAATGAAAAACAAAGATAAAAAAATGATGGCTTTATGCTGGGGATAAGCGGCACTAACGCTGTAGCTTTACCCATCCTACAAATAATTAAATTGAGTTACTTCTGAAATTCCTACCCACAGTAGCGTAACTGAGCAAACCTATATCTATAGTCAGTGCGTAACTCCCGACCGATATAACTCCAGTCGTAGACCGACACATCTCAAATGGTGCCCTGCGACGGATTTTAAAATGCCACCCGCAGTCTAAATTTTAGCCGTCTAACACACCCTACAAATTTTGCTTATTTAATCTAAACCTGTTTATTTGACGGGAATCTCAATGACAAATTCTACCCCTTGCCCTGGTGCAGAATTACAAGTTAGTTTTCCCTGATGTTTTTCGACAATAATAGAATAGCTAATTGATAAACCTAAACCCGTACCAGCACCCACTGGTTTAGTAGTAAAAAATGGATCAAATATCTTCTTTTTGGTCTCCGGGCTAATGCTAGGACCGTTGTTACTAATTTTGATTTTTACAGTCTGAGTTTTAGTTAATTTTGTACTAATAGTAATAGTGGGTTGCTCGTTTGATTCACTCTCCTTTTTTCTCATCTTTTCCAGAGCATCAATACCATTACTGATAATATTTAGAAATACTTGATTTAGTTGAGAAGCGTAACAATTAACCCGTGGTAAAGAAGCATATTCTTTGACTATTTGTATTTCTGAATTCTTTCCCTCAGCTTTGAAGCGATTTTGTGAAATTAGTAGGGTACTATCAATACCATCATGAATATTTACAGGCTTCATGTCTGATTCATCTAATCTCGAAAAATTCCGTAGAGATAGCACAATATTTTGAATTCTTTCAGCTCCAACCTTCATTGATTTTAGTAATTTTTGCAAATCTTCAGTCAAAAATTCTAAATCTATTTCTTCAATCATTTCTGCTATTTTGGCTTTGGGAATAGGATATTCCTGTTGATAAATATTGATTAAATTCAGCAAATCATGAATATATTCGGTGGCATAGTTGACATTGCCAGAGATAAAAGTAATGGGATTATTAATTTTATGAGCAATTCCTGCTACCATTTGCCCTAAACTTGACATTTTTTCTGTCTGAATTAATTGAGATTGGGTATGTTGAAGTTGTTTGAGAGTTTCAGATAAATATAGATTTTTTTCGTTTAATTCTTCTGTGCGTTCTTTGACTTTATCTTCTAAAGTGTGACTATATTGTTCTAGTTTATTTTTAGCAGCAGATAAGTTTTCATAAAGTTGGGCATTTTCGAGGGAGAAAGCTGCTTGAGTTGTCAGAACTTTTAATACTTCTAGGCGATGGCTGGTAAAGGCTCCCAATGTTAGATTATTTTCTAAATATAATATGCCAATAAATTCACCGTGATTAATAATTGGAATACATAAAATACTCTTGGGTTGATAGTTTTGGATATAAGCATCGGCAGCAAATTGAGTTTCATTAATAGCATTATCTAGTACAACAGTTTCTTTAGTACGCGCCACATAATAAATCAGAGAAATGGGAAGCTCATTTGTTGAGTCAATAGGAAGAGATTGTTTTAATTTTAGTTGTATTTCCTCAGAAGAATTATTCTCACGAATAGCTTTGGCTTCTATTACCCACTTTCCTGCTTCAGAAAGGATTAAATAACTTTTTTGAGCACCAGCATTTTCTAGAGTAACTCGCATCAAAACTGAGAATAAATTTTCTAGTTTTATTTCTCCTGAAATAGCCTGGGTTGCTTTCATTACACTATTGAAGTCAAGCAGAAGAGAACTATCAGTGGTTGTATAACTGAGCGTTTCTTGAGTAACGTTGCGGGTAAAAGTAGAATCTTGCTGTTGAAGAGGTTTGAGTAGTTCACCGTAGGATTTTTCTAGGTGTTTAAGTTTAGCAACTGCACCCCATTGAGCATAAGCGTAGTAAGCTTTAATGAGATATGCCTGAGCAATAATTTCCTTGTTCCACTCTAGGTAAAATTTAGCTGCAAGTTCATTGGCAAGAGCTTCTTCTTGAATGTATTCGTTTTCTTTAGCTCCAGCAATGGCTTGTTCATAAAGTTCAATTGCTTCAATATAGTTACAAAGTACCCGATTTTTTTCTGCTTCTACTAGATGAAATTTATGTAAAAAATTCACAGGAGCATGGTGTGCCCAAATTTTCATTTGTTCCTGGTGGGAGGTTACTTCTTCTAACCACTGCTGTTGTTGTTCCTCAGAAGCTTCATTGTAGAGAGCAAGTCGGATCAAAGAACCATAAAAATACAAAAGTACTTGAATATATTGAGAAGTAACTAGATGGAGATATGATTGTGTTGCGATAGAAATTGTTAAAGATTTTTGATACTCACCAAACAAATAACATAAAGAAAGTTTGTGCAAATTTAGATATACCAGTGTTTGGTCTTGAGATTGTATTTTTGCCTCATCCAAAGCTTCGCCAACTAAAATACAGGAATTTTCACAGCGATCGGTTAAATTCATAATAGTCTGTTGAATTATTTGCAACCGTATTAGGGTACTTTCTTGTTTGATTTCAGCAACAGTATCAACAGCATTATTGAGTTTCTGAGCAAGTTCTGTTAATTCTAACCCACTGTAGAAAGCATGAAAATAGTGAAATAAGAGATTATAACTAGCAAATGCTAAGTCTCCCCTGGATAAAGCAAAGGCATAATATTCTAGGAATGAAGGTAAGCTATTTCGCAAATGTTCTTGCCAATGACGAAGGTGCATATTTGCTACTGCTACTCCATTAAGAGCATCTCCACCACAAGACTCAAATACACTCTCTGTTATCTGAGATAATTCATAAGACGCTTTAATTTCTCCCTGACTCCAAAGCATAATTCCATAACAGCTATATCCATAAGCGGAAGCAGGTGTATTTCCCCACTTGACAGACAAAGTAATAAGAGCAAAAACTATACTTGACCATAGAGACGAACCACTAATGAAAGATGCTGCTCCAATTAATCCCAGAATTTGCATCAAGGCTAACTTTTCAGGGTTTGTCATCTTTGGCAGTTGCTTGAGGTCTTCAGTGGAGCGATCGCTCAGAAATAACTGAAGTTCTTCAAGGCCAGAAAGCAAGTCTGCCTCTTCTGGTCTAGGGGATAATTCTAGTCCTAAATCTTTAATCACAACTATGGCTAGATCGATACCTTTGAAAAATTGGTATTGAGCAAATTTAGCCTGAATTTTAGCGATGAAAACCGGAACTTGATCTAATAAATTCTTCGCTTGTTGCTGTACAATTTGAGCTAGTTGTTCCATCTGCTCATAGTCACCTATCAAATATCTAGCTTCTGCTGCTTCTAAATATAGAGCCAATGTTAATTCATAATTCGTTTCCCAACTATTAGTTGTTAATAATTCTAGCCCTATATTTAGATAGTCAACTGTGGCGTTATAAGCAGTAGAAGCTTTTGCTTTGCGACTTGCAATTAGATTCAGTTCAGCAAGTTGTTCTCGCTCAGTTAGATGAGAAATTAAATCTACTCCATAATTTAACTGATTAACAATATCAAAAATTTTCTCTTGCCTTTCAGCTTCTGGGATATTCTCTAATAATAATTTTCCTATTTTCAGATGAGTTACTTGTTTTTGTGTTTCAGGGATTAATAAATAAGCTGCCTGTTGCACCCGGTCGTGTAAAAATTTATAACTAGCATCGGCTTCTATTGTTGTAAAAGGTGTCGATATATTTGACTCTTCTGTAAAATAAAATTTATAGACTTCTGTGACTGGTAAAATTAATCCTTCTTGTAATGCCTCCCACAAATTTGTTGCTGTTTCTGTGACAGATTTTTCAGAAACAATAGCTAAAGTTTCTAAGTTAAATTTATTGCCAATACAAGCTGCTAATTTCATTACCTCTTGCGTAGCAGGTGATAATTTTTGTAGGCGACTTGCCATAAATTCTACAACATCATCTGTGGCAGAAAGTAACCTGACTTGAGTAATATCACATTCCCAATAACCCGCTTCATAATTAAAGGTAATTAATCCTTCTTCATGCAGTGCTTTGAGAAATTGAGTGATAAAAAAAGGATTTCCTTTGGTTTTTTGATAGACTAATTCTGTCAAAGGGAATGCCAACTCCAAAGAGCAATGTAAAGTTTCTGCTACTAGAGGATTTAAATCGAAGGTTAATTTTAGCGCCCCCAAGGTAATAGTATTTACAATTGCTGAATTTTTGGTAATTTCTTCTAAGGTTAATATCAAGGGATGAGTCGGACTGACTTCGTTATCTCTATAAGCTCCTAATAATAACAAATATTTACTATTTTGATCGCTCATCAACAGTTGCATCAACTTGAGAGAAGCTGTATCTGCCCACTGTAAATCGTCTAAAAAAATCACTAACGGATGCTCTTTAGTCGTAAATATTTGAATGAATTTTAAAAATAGTAAATTAAACCGATTTTGAGCAGCAGTTCCTGATAATTCTGCCACGGCAGGTTGAGAACCAATAATATATTCTAGTTCTGGAATAACTTCAATAATAACTTGCCCATTTTTACCCAATGCCGAGAGAATTTTAGTTTTCCATTCCTCTAATTGAGTTTCCGTTTCACTCAACAATTGCCCCATCAAATCTCGAAATGCTTCGACAAAAGCACTAAACGGAATATTGCGTTGAAATTGGTCAAATTTTCCTTTAATAAAGTAGCCTCGTTGCCGGACTATTGGTTTCTGAACTTCATTAATTACTGCCGTTTTACCAATTCCTGAAAAGCCAGCAACTAACATTATTTCTGAACCTCCCCCCGAAGATATCCCCCTCCCGTCCCCCTTTGTAAGGGGGAAGCCAGAGGATGCTGCCCTTTGGCTTTGATGGGGGGATTCAGGGGGGATTGCAACTCTTTCAAAAGCATCTAATAAACTTTTAACTTCTGCTTGGCGACCATAAAGTTTTTCCGGTATGCTGAAGCGGTCGGAAATATCCCGGCTTCCTAACTCAAATGTGGCAATTTTTTTTGTTTCTTGCCAATATTTTAAACAAGTCTCTAAGTCATATTTTAATCCTAAAATATTCTGATAGCGGTCTTCTGCATTTTTCGCTATCATTTTCATAATAATATTACTTACCATTAGAGGTATTTCTGGATTAACTACACAAGGAGGAGTAGCTTTTTTGGCAATATGACAGTAAACCAATTCTATTGGATCGGTTGATAAAAAAGGTAGTTGACCTGTGAGTATTTCATAGAATGTAATCCCTAAAGAATAAAAATCACTGCGGTAGTCGATGCCTCTGTTCATTCTTCCTGTTTGTTCTGGGGACATATATGCGAGAGTACCTTCGAGAACATTGGGATTGATAATTTCTTGGGTTTCTCTGGGTAATAATGTGGAAATACTAAAGTCAATTAATTTGATATCTCCAGTGTCTGGATTAATCACAATATTAGAGGGTTTAATATCTTTATGAATCACTCGATTTTGAGACAAACCCCCTAATGTTTCGACAACAGATATAGCAATTGTGAGAAACTCTGACAAACTGAGTTGTTTGTTACTGGCATATTCTTTTAAAGATATTGCGCCAATATCTTCCATGACCAAGGCATAACCATTGCGATATTTTTCCAGACATAAAGGCTTAACTATTCCAGCTAAATCGAGATTTTTACTAATAGTATATTGATTTTTAAACTGTAGTAGCTCACTAAATGTCGGATATTCTTTTTCCAAAATTTTAATCACAACTGGTTTTTTATCCAGTTCTCTATAAGCTTTGTATACGCAGGTTTTAGAACCATGATAAATTTTTTCAATAATTTGATAGCCAGTAAGTTTAATCATGTGCTTAGTAAAGACTATTATTATAGATAATATGATGTTTTTATATATTTATGATTTATGACTCACTCAGAGGTGTAATACTATAACTATAGTTATATGAAAGAATATTAAAGCGGTTAATTGACTCAATATTGTTAATACTTAACTCTCTCAAATTACTATCTCTGTTCACATCAATCGGACTAAAAGTCTGATTAATGATATAATTAACATTCTGTAACTTGTTATTGCTAAAGATACAATAACTAGCTAGGATTAACCAAGAAAGGCTATATTTATTGATCATTCGTCTTATGGGTTTAATACCCCACCGTCACCCGCGGTGCTCAAAATTGTTTGGGGGAGCGAATCCCTATGCAATTTTCTCTCCTGACTCCTGTAGGGGTAATTCATGAATTACCCCGACAGACTCGGTGACTCCTTCTTCAAGTGTGTTTCAGATATTATATCTAAAGTTTGTCCTAGTACGACAAAAGCTTTTACTAAATTCACCAATATTATTCACGATTCAGTCGCGAGTAAGAGGCTAGAACTAAACCTATAATCTAACTTCCAATTCTAACCATAACCAAATTAGCGATCGCTAAATCTTTGCATGAGTTAGAGTCGATTGACCTTAGTTCAGAGCCTGAATATTATTTTTTGTGCTACATTTACGGTAGGTTTATCATCAATTTATCAATAGTAATAAATATTCATTTTGTAGCAAAAATTTATGAATTGCCAAAAAATTAACTCACACCAGTTACGATTAAACTAACTTATATTTTTTTACTATCTGTAAAGTTGCTTCTAAAAACTGCTGAGAGAATCTTATGACCCACTATAAATCTACCTTATTTATATTTACATCGTTGACTTTCTTATGCTTTTCCCCAGGTTCTAGTAGAGCCATAATTCATTACTCCACAGTAGGGGGATTGAACAATCGTACCTTGACAAAAGTCGGAAATCTACAAGCATTTAACCAGATCGATAGTCCAACATTAATAGCAAACTCTTCAGCGCCTCTCTACATTACTCAAAATAGTGACTCAAAGGCCACTACATCTGAAGAAACCAACAAAGAAAAATCCACTTCCTCTAATTCCAAAGTTCCCAAACAAATTCGTTCTCTACTCAAAGCTTTGAGGGGGCGCAAAACATTATTTCTGTTGAGTATAATATCAGTCTTAGTAACTGGAACAGTAATATTCATCTTGCTAAAGCTTTTTGATGACCATAAGCCCTCTGAAGATTTCGATTCAGAAAGCTTACCATCCGAACAGAAAATACCACCAACTCCTTCACCCGATCTAGAAGACAACTATCCCGATCTGCATCCGCCTACATGGCCAGTAGCTCCAGAAAACTCATCTTTGGCCAACACAAAAGATTCAGCATATTCTCAGACTGATAATTCTCAGTTTTTTGCTTCTGTACCACAGTCACAATTCGCCTCACCATCCCACTATTCAGATATAGAAAAACAAACATCCTCTCGAGTTGATAGTAATTCCTCCATCAATCGTCAAGACAAAAATAATTATCAACAACACAAAACAGAAGTGAATTTACCAGAAGTAAGCGAGCAAAATTCAGCAGTTGACCAAACTGGAAATATTACTCTGAAAAATAACTATCCTTTACCTCAAGTTAATATTGTTGAGCAGTTAATTAGTGACTTACAAAATTTCGATCCAAAGAAACGACATCACGCAATTTGGGAACTAGGTCAAACAGGAGATTCTAGAGCTATTCAACCATTAGTTAATTTACTCACTGATTCCGACTCTAAGCAGCAAAGTTTAATTTTAGCTACTCTCTCAGAAATCGGAATTAGAACATTACAACCTATGAATAGAGCTTTAGCAATTTCTCTGCAAGATGATAATGCTGAAGTTCGGAAAAATGCTATCCGAGATTTAACCAGAATTTATGAGTTAGTTATTCAAATAAGTAATATATTAAAACAAGCAGAAAACGACCCAGACCCGGAAGTTGAAAAAACAGCAAAATGGGCATTAGAACAGTTAAATAGAATTCGTCCGAGATAAGCTTTTATAGCGCTACGCGCAACTTATTGGGCAACAGCTTGTACTAAAACTTAAAAGTGTTGCTATATTTTGGATATGTGGAGTATGGGAAGTGAGGGGGGTATAGGGAAGACCTGAGATGGGTTAGTCAATAGCAAACAAATATAGCCTTATGATTCAGAAATAATATTATCTGAAGCTTTTATACCAGTTTAATAAATGTTTCCTACCAATAAATTTTTAGGTTTTAGGTGAAGGAAAAACTGATGAAACTTCAAGAATTATTGGAAAGATACGACGATGGAGAAAGAGACTTTAGCGGAATCGTTCTCCGTGACGTAACTTGTATGCACAGTATTGATTTAAGTGAAGTCAATCTCAGCCATGCTAACCTCAGTGGAGCAGACTTATGTGGTGTTTGGTTTGAAGGTGCTGATCTAAGTGGTGCAGACTTGAGCGGAGCTAATCTTGCTGAAAGCGATCTTCGAAGAGCGAATCTGAGCGAAGCGAACTTATCTGACGCAGATTTATACGAAGCTAATTTAACTGAAGCTAATCTAACACGGGCTTGTTTACGTAATGCTTATCTTGACGAACCTCTGATGGAGAGAGCAAATCTAACGGGAGTAGATTTTAGAGAAGCACGTGTATTGTTGTCAGATAGAATTTTAAGATATGACAGAGGATGTTATGGTGTAATTCTCTGCGATACGATCTTGCCTGATGGAACAATTAGAAATGACCACTGCACTACATTGCCCGATGGAACGGTTAGAAATGACCCCCGCCTATAATTATTTGAACTAAAATAAATTCATTTGACCAAATCAATAATCATTCCCTTATAGAGACTGCTGTAGTGTTTCTATAAGGGGAATATTTGTATATAGCAATCCCATTTAAGTCGTAACATTTTAGTAGTAGTAAATAGTAATAATCCATAAGCCAGGATTCATGCTTTACAAGTATTCCAGTAGATATTTATGATTATTAAATTTGTCACAACCTATTTAGGATTGCTATAGCAACCGCCAAGGTGTTTAGGATAAAGAATAATATAAAATCCGTTGACTTTTGTAAATAAACTACTCGTGTATTGCTGTATATATTTATTCAATGGATATAATTTAAAAAACCCGATTTATTTATTTCATAAACCGGGTATCCTAATATTATTTAATAAATCCGGTCTTTCCCACCAGAAATTATTTAACTGCCAAAGTCCGCAGACGATTTATCGCAGCAGCCAACTCAAAACGGCGGAATATTGCTAAATCTCCTTGAGGGAAAGGAATCAAAACATCCAAACCTTGGGATTGAATATCTGCCATCACAGCATCAAGAATTTCCGGTAATGTGCGGTTGCCATCCATATATTTCTGTTTAGCATAAACCATTGCTTCAGCGATCGCTCTGAGTTGGTCTTTACTCACCAATTGTTCCACCGCCGAAAGATCCACATCTTCATTACCAAAAACAACCTCATCAACATCTCGTACTTTCAGACGAACATCTCTTCGCCCCCGACTAGGATCTAAACTTGCCGACAATGGTATCCGCGCCCTAATTTCACCAAAATTTTCTCCACCCTCAGAAGTACGACCTGTCAGATATTTTTGGGCAATTTCCTTGGCTTTGGCCGTGACTTCTTGAGGTTGGAAATTTTCCATAGCAATGACAGTATCTGCTATTTCAAAATAATCACCACTACCACCCATCACAATAATTGTTGACACATTATAGTCAGTATATAACTGTCGTACCTTATCAATAAAAGGTGTAATTGGCTCCCGCTCCTTAGCAATAAGCTCTTGCATTCGGCGATCGCGAATCATAAAATTAGTAGCTGCAGTATCTTCATCCACCAATAAAACCAGGGGATTAGAAATACCTGCTTCACCCTGGTGATGACCAATACCAGCTTCCATTGCCTCCATAATATTTGCAGCCTGAGACGTACTACCACTAGCATTCTCAGTGGTAAACTGAGTAGTCGAACGACCTTGAGGTAACTGATTAATAAACGGAGAAATATCTACTCCCGCCACACTACGACCATCCTCCGCCCTAATTTTAATTGCTCCAGCATCCGTAATCACAAACTCACGGCCATCACCAGGAATATGATTATAAACCCCTAATTCAATTGCTTTTAGAAGAGTAGACTTACCATGATAACCACCACCAACAATTAAACTCACCCCTTGAGAAATTCCCATCCCTGTAATTTTACCTTGATTAGGGCAGTCAAATTCCACTTCCAAAGATGGAGGAGATTGAAATGGCACTGCTTCAGATGATAAAGGGCGATCGTCAACTCCGCTCCGACGCGGTAAAATTGCCCCATTCGCCACAAAAGCGACAAGATTTTTTTCTGCTAACTGTTGCCGTAAATAATCTGCATCTTCAGCAGTTTCTACATGACGACGACAAGCATCAGCATCTAATTGTTCATATTTGAGAGAACGGTGAACAATATAGGGAATATCGTCGCACAACATTTCTGCAGCTTGCCTTCCCAGGATACGACGACCACCAGCAGGTAATCCCACAATTAATCGGACTTCGACACCTTTTTGAGTGTCCTTTAATTTCACAGGTTTTGCCCTTTCTAAGGCCGGGTTGGAGGCCGGAGAAACAAGTTTAGGAGGGGGTGGGGCTAAATTTACCAAACATACTGAGCTTCTCTCCAAAACTTCCTGCCCCATTCTGGTAACTGCAATCATACCGCTTTTGCCAGTGCCACGACGACTGCTGACTTCGTAGGCCATTTTATCAAATTTACGAGTGAGGAAATCTCGCAGAGCAATTTCCCGACTGGGTGTTTGATAAAGTTCTGGAGGAAAACCAGAGGTTGTTGTATAAGGTACTTGCACCCGAAGTTTACTGGGGGCAGCAAAAGGGTCTCCCTGAACATAATCAATAATTAGGGTAAAGTCGGGAAATTGGTAACTACCTTGAATGTCTCTGTAGGCTTTGTAGTTATTGTTGTCTAGGTCTAGGAGTTTCTGTCTGAGAGTTTGTTGATTATTCATTAATGTTTAAAATTATCCTGTGAGATTAATCGAGGTTGAACTAAAAATGTTAACTATAATGTCATATTTATTAGACATCTCCAATAATAAAAAATCGGCGTTGGTAAATTAGTGTATGATATTAATCTTAATTATTTAGGAGTCAGGAGTCAGGAGTCAGGAGGGAAGAAAGAAGAATAGAAGGAGAAAGTTTTTTTGTCACATAAATGGAACGGAGTTCTATAGCGCTCTTATCAGGACTTGATATCATACCTCAAATTACCAACGCCAAAAAATCAAATCAATTATCGCGAAGAAATTATCAATTATTTCCCCCTACTCCCTAGCGAACCACCCCTACTCCCTACTCCCTCTTTTCTAGAGATGTCTAATAGAAAAATATCAAAAATAGTATTAATTATCAATTCTCATTTCCCTTATGGGTTGAATACCCCACCGTCAACTGGAGTGCTCAAAATTGTTTGGGGTTAGTAGACGCGGAGCGGCCGGTCGAAGACTTATCCCCATGCAATTTTCTCTCCAGCAGTCCTGTACGGGTAATTCATGTTTGCGCAGCATTCCGGAGGAAATTACCCCTACTGACTCCAGCAGTCCTTCTTCAAAATTTCCAAAATACCTTTTTCACCATCAAGACTAACCTCAACTCCCACAGGTAATGCTGCATTAGGTCCATCATGTCCAAAGGCAAGGTCAGAAACAATTGGAATGTTTAAATCGCCCAGGCGATCGCCTAATACTTCCTCTACAGTAAAGTCAGTATTATTCATCCGGCCAGAGGAACACTGACTAAAACGGCCCAGAGCGATACCTTTAACCTGCTGTAAGATACCAGCCATGCGCCATTGGGTCAACATTCGGTCGATGCGGTAAGGGGCTTCATTCACATCTTCTAGAGCCAGAATTATTTTACTGAAATCTGGTTGATACTTAGTACCTAATAAATAACTAGCTACAGTCAAATTTGCTGGCATTAGGTAGCCCGTTGCTTGACCACCACCCCAACCATTTCCTTCTAAAATTTCCACCGAGCGACCTTCGACTAAATCAAATA
>JBARXI010000871.1:0-3012 GCA_049647275.1 Microcoleaceae cyanobacterium | reverse complement strand
CCTACTAGAAGCAATTCAATGGTGTCTTTACGGGGCAAAAGCTATTCCAGATTCTAAATTACTAGACCATTTTAATCGGGTGATAGTTGAAGAGAATCCTAATTTAGAAATGTCAGTAGAACTTGTTTTTGAGCGTAATGGAGATATTTACAATATTAGCAGAGTTGCAAAAAGAGAAATAAAAGGGAAGATAGCTAGAGCAAAAGTAGAACTACCAATAATCAATCAAAATGGTAAAAATATTAGAGATGTACCAGAAAAAATTGAAGAACTATTACCAAATTCCTGTAAAGAATTTTTCTTCTTTGATGGTGTAGAAATTAAACGTTATGCTCAACGAATTCACACAAAAGATACCCTGAAAGCTATAGAAAGAATTATCGGAATTACTGAGTTACTCAATCTCCGGCACGATGTAGAAATTACTAGAAAAAAATTAGACCAAAAACTGGATGATGCAGATTCGGCTAACGAAAGTCTCAGACAAGTCAAACAAAAACTTAGAGAAATTCAAGAAAATATAGAAGTCAAAACAGCACAACTTGAGGAAGCAAAATCAACTGAAAAACAGGCGATGAAAGAGCTGGAAGAAACAAGAGAAGAAGCAAATAAAATTGAAGTACTGCAACAGAAGTTAGAAAAATTCAAGGATTTAGAAAGAAACCAAGAAATTAGTCAAGAAAAACTCAAAAATGCAGCAGAAAAATTAGAAAATGGGTTGAGAAAAGCACCTATTCCGCTATTGATAGAATTTGTAAGAGAAGTTGCAGACGATATGCAAAGTACAGCTATTACAACCGCTCGACGTTATAGTTCAGTTAAGCTTTTACGAGAGCTATTAGAAGATAAAACTTGTGTTTGTGGTCGTTGTATAGATGAAGATTCTCGTCAATTTATTATCAAAGAAATACAAAGCTTAGAATCTGGTGTTAGTAATACCCAAGAAGTAATCCGTCAGGATAATTTACGCAACCGTTTAGAAACAATTTCCGACTATAAAATACCTAACTTTGACGACCTTTTATTAGAGCGCGACTGCCTAAAAGAAGAACTAGAAAAAATTAAACAAGACGCATATCGTCTGAAACTGGAAACTAAAGGAATCGATCGAGAAGACGCTCAAGCAACTTGGCAAACTTTGGGAGAAGCAGAGCAAATTACCAGACAGAAAAAAGAACAAATTGAGAGATTAAATAACGAAATAGAAGATTTGAAAAAAGACGAAGAAAAACAGCGCCGAGAAATAGAAAAATTAGCGGCAAAAGATAAACAAACAGCAACTTTAGCAAAGCAAGCAAAACTAGCAAGAAGTCTTTATCAAGCCACAGATGAACTAATAAAATGGCGAACAGAAGAAAGGAAACAAACCATTGAAGATAAAACCTCTAAAATCCATCGTCAAGTAACTAATAAACCAGAAGAATATCAAGGCATAAAAATTCAGCCAGACTATACTTTAGGAGTCAAAAATGCAGTAGGTACAATTATCGACCCAGAAACCTTAAGTGCAGGAGAAAAAGAAGCTTTAGCCTTCGCTTTTATCACAGGATTAAATTTAGCATCTGGTACAGCAGCACCCTTAATTATGGATACTCCCTTTGGTCATCTAGATACCAAACATCAGAAAAATTTAATTGAATCATTACCAGACATACCATCCCAAGTAATAGTTTTAGCCACAGACCGAGACTTTCCCGATCCACTTCTAAATATTGTGAAACCTCATATTGCTAGTATTCTAAATATTCGTCGCCTCGAAGCAACAGCAGATACTTCCGTGGTAGAGGTAGAAAAATGAAACGTATTGACCCCAACGCAACTATTCGCCCCACACCAGAAGCGAGAGGTTATTTGGACGCCCTCAAAAGTCAGGCCGTTTTCGGACGAAAGATTGATGCTTATGTATTTGCCGCAGCTTATGCCATCAAACAAAATGCTGATATCTCGCAAGTTTCTCTCACAGGTCGCCAGGATATGGCAATTATGAGAATTGTTCATGATGAAGTACGTCTGGCACTAGAAGCAGGAGTTCATGCTATGACTAAACGTAACAGTCAACCCCAACCTACTGAAAGTCGGGAAGTTCTGGAAATTATCACAAAATATGCAGAGGTGGGACTGAATTTGTTAAAAGTACGATGGGAAGGAAAGACCGGTACTCAAATTCAAGACGACATCCGCAGAATTATTAGTGGGAAAACAGAATAAATGTCCACAGAAAGCAATACAATAATTAATCAGTAGTATTACTCAGAATATAAATCGTGAAAATATTTGTCTACCATACCCCCGAAGAAACTCCCACCGAAAATATGCCAGACTGCGCGATCGCGGTTGATGTCCTCAGAGCTACAACAACAATGGCCACAGCTCTTAACTCCGGCGCAGAAGCAGTACAAGTATTCAGCGATGTGGACGAATTAATGGCAGTCAGCGAAAAATGGCCTGCGGAAAAACGCATTCGTGTGGGTGAACGAGGTGGTAAAAAAGTAGAAGGTTGTGACGAAGGTAACTCACCTCTCAACTTTACCCCAGAAGTCGTAAAAGGCAAACGCTTATTTATGACTACTACCAATGGCACCCGTTGTCTTCAGCGCATTCAAAACGCTAAAGTAGTTCTCGCAGCAGCCCTACTTAACCGTCGCTCCGTAGTTGAATATCTCAAAGCCAATAAACCAGAAACAATTTGGATATTAGGTTCAGGGTGGGAAGGTAGTTATTCATTAGAAGATACCGTTTGTGCAGGAGCGATCGCTCATACTTTGCTGACAGAAACCAATTCTGTCCTAGATGAAACTGTAGGAAATGATGAAGTATTCGGTGCTATGTCTCTCTATCTTCAGTGGGAGCAAAAATTATATGAGTTGTTAAACTATGCTAGTCATGGCAAACGTCTACAACGTCTAGAATGTTATGAAGACCTCAAATATTGTTCTCAAACTGACACCCTAGATATTTTGCCTATGCAAAAAGAGCCAGGAGTTTTAATAAAAGCATAAAAAGCATAAGTTA
>JBARXI010000870.1:0-3471 GCA_049647275.1 Microcoleaceae cyanobacterium | reverse complement strand
ACTTTAGTTGTCCTGTGCTATCTTTACTAGAAAAGTAAGCAGAAAGCTCAGGGTTAAACTTAAGCCGACTGTGTAGGGTCACTTTGACTTGTCCGACATCAGAATATATCTTTGGTCAGCTAAGAACAGACGAAGCAACACGGATTGATCCTGTTGCGTAGTATCAACTTAGAATCCCAGTGACTTAAGTCCGGGGAGTAGTCAACTATTTTGAAAACGGATAGGATTGACTCAAAGAATATTTTTTCTCTTGGTCGATTTGACATCCATCGTTCCCTTCGGGACCGGAGGGAATGATCTCCTTTCCCTACAGGAAGCTACGCGTTTTGCTCCGCAATATGTAAAGCGGAGCGAGAGCGAAGTGCATGCGCGCTATCCCACCCTACGGTCCGCTCCGCTTTTTCCGTTTGTCATCCTGCGCTTTCGATGTTCCGATAGGATGCGTCGTGCGCTTTTCCCTGGCAGCCACTTTTTATCCTTGATGCTTACAGGCTTTAAACCTTAATTATTCGGTAAAAATCATTATATGTCAATCTCTAATATCTTCAGCCCAACAAGAATTAATTTTTTTTATTCCTAAATAATCATTTATCAGTTTTAAACCACCAAGGATTAGGCACAGAATTTATTTTACTTAAAAGCGCTTTTTTTCGCAGAAATCTTTTTAAACCATCAGCACCCATCCGAGAAGCACCTAAACCAGAAAACTTAAAAGAATTCTTTTCACCTTCATTAATTAATGCTGTTAATCCCGCATCATTAATACTAATCCCACCAGCATTTATCTGACTAGCAACTGCCAAAACTTCAGCTTCAGAACCACCAAAGATAGCAGCACTTAATCCATAAATTGTATTATTTGCTAAATGTATTACTTCTTCAATATTAGTAAAAGACATCACAGGCATTATCGGACCAAAAGTTTCTTCAGTCATTATTTTCATAAAGTGATTCACCTCAGTTAAAACTGTGGGTAAACACCAGTAACCACCATCTATTTTTGCTACATTTCCTCCACAATGAATAATTGCACCTTTGCTTACAGCATCTTGTAAATGTTCAGTAATAATATCAGCCTGTTTCTCGGAAATGATCGGTCCGATTTCTCCAGACTCAACAGTAGGATAAGCTAACTTCAGACGTTTAGTTTTTTCAGTAAGTTTAGCAATAAATTCTATAAAAATTGATCGAGCAACATAAATACGTTCAATAGATAAACATGACTGCCCAGCATTAATAACTGAAGCCCATAAAAGTGCCGAAGTTGCTAAATCTAAATCTGCTGAAGAAAGAACTATGGCTGGGTCTTTTCCTCCTAATTCTAAACAAGCCGGAATGAATTTTTTTGCTGCTGCTTCTGCAACTTTTCTACCTGTAGCAATACTGCCAGTAAAACAAATAAAGTCTACATATTCTATTAAAGTTGCACCAGTTTCTCCCCCTCCTTCAATATAAGTCAAAATATCACCTAACAGAGGAGCAGCAGTAATAGTTTCTAATAAAGTCTGAATAAATCTGGGAGTAATTTCACTTGGTTTAATTACAACAGCACAACCACTTAGTAAAGCTGGAATAGCATCTATTAAGGATAATAATAAAGGAAAATTCCAGGGGCTAATAATACCGACTAATTGATAAGGTACTAATTGATTTTGCAGTTTAATAAATGGAATAGTTGTAGTTTTTTCCTCAGTTGATAAGAGTTTTAGCGCCAACTTACACCATCTATTTATACTATTAGCTACAGATTCAATTTCTAATTTTGATTCTATTAATCTACCTGTGTCATTAACTAATGCTTGTGTCAATTTTTCTTGGTGAGACAATATAGCTTTTTTCCACTGTTGCATTGTCTCAACTCGCTTTTCTATTTCCCACTCTTGCCATTCAATTTGTGCAGCTCGTAAATTCATACATTTAGTCGCAATTTGTTCTGGTGTTGGAGGCGTAATCCAATAATCTATTTTTCCAGAACGTGGGTTGCGCACTTGAAGTTGATTAACCATAAACTCTACTTCTTTTTTTTAATTTAGTCAATTTTAGGAGGTAGGAGCATATTATACCAATTGAATCAAAGAATCTGATAAAACTGTGGTTGTTGGGAAGAGGGATTTCTAGTAAATATTTACTAAATTGCTATTCTATTATATAAATAAAATAGTAATTACCTGATTATTGAGGCTCATCTCTTGAGCAAAATGACACAATATATAAATTATTTTCGCGATGATAGTTTTGCTGCAAAAAACATAGATTATAAAAGTTTTGATGAACTAAGATAGAGTGAAAAAAACCTATTTAAACAAGATAAAATAAATTAATAATTTCGCCAAAATATTTAGAAAGTTTGAAGATAATGGGTGGGAACTATCTGTAGAGCAATATGATAATTGTAGCATTTCTCGCTCTTGGTGAGATACACAAGTTTTAGATTGTCGGCAACAGGCAACAGGGAATAGGGAATAGGGAATAGGGAATAGGGAATAGAAAAAATACTGTACTTCATAAAGGATGAGAACCGCTATATTTTGCTTCTCTAACTAATTAAATGATTAAACCTCTCCTGAATTGTGAACACCCAAACAGGGAGCAAAATAGTTGATATTGCTATTAGACCTGGTTATGTAGCTGTGGCTGCTACTAAACCTCGATGTCAGGTGATTGGATTAGATTTGTCTGATGCAATATTAAGGAAGGCGGAACAACTTCATCCTCATTTAGAATTGATTCAAGAAGCAGCCGAGTTTTTTCCTTTTGAAAATTCGGAATTTGATGCTTTGTTGATAAATATTGGCATTATTTCAAAAAGTAATTAACGAAGCATTTTGTGTGCTTTATCATTCTGGAAAATTTGCTTTTAAAGAAAAATTTTGTCGCATAAGTAGTCAGAAAAAATTAATTATAGCAACCCTAAATCATTTGTAAAAAATTAAAAAATATATAAAAACTCTGAAACTCTTACCCCTTTTGCCTGTTGTCCGTTGCCTTTTTGCCAGATGTTTTGTTCACAACCTATTTAGGATTGCTATGTATATACTCTAAAGCTGAAAATCCTGTGTGATAAAACAGGAAATAAATCAAATAATGGTAATTAATTTTGCCTAGGTACTGAATATCATTTGTGGTTATTGACACTCCGTGGGATAAATCCACACAGATTCTTAAGGGTCATACATTTAACGGGCTAAAGCCACGTCAAATTTTACCCTTAATGGCATAGCCACGCAATGCCTAAGCGTCTGTTCGGGGTAAACCCATTCAGGTTGCTTTTTGCTCCAATATTTGCAGCTCCGTTACAGTCTGCATTGATCAATTTTCCTTGCTTAGTTTTGTACAAACCACGCTGTCTTGATGCAGTCGCTCATGGGGGAAACCACGGCAGTTGCTCCACTTGGGGAAACCCCAAGACCGCACTGCCTCCCCAAGACCGCGCTGCATCGCTTAATTCGTTTACCCAAATTAGATAATCTC
>JBARXI010000869.1:0-22355 GCA_049647275.1 Microcoleaceae cyanobacterium | reverse complement strand
TAATCCCTAATTGGGAGCATAAAGCTTTTAAATAACTCCTGGGATCTGTCACTAAATCTCCTGAGTCAATTATAATAGGCTTTTCTGCCGTTAAATTTTCAATTTCTTTAAATAGTCGATAATGTTCTTCCCAGCCCACAAAAGATTCCGAATTTTCCCAGCTAAAACCACTAGATTTTCTAGCTTTCCAATATGAAACAACTGTTTCTCGTGGTTCTCTAATTAGGAAGCAGTTTTTGACCTTAGATATCCAACTTTTGTCAAATCCTGGAAGCAGATGAAATGACATATATTTTGGGAATGAAAAAGATTTTCCTTCTGGAAGATCGCTAATTAGTTTTTCAATAATATTTGAATAACTATTGTGATAATATTTGGATAAATAGTCTGATGGAAAATCAATAATATCATGGTAATTAATCTTATCAATAAAGGAAAGATGATGTAAAGGTTCATCATAGACCATGCAATCATCAATCTGCTCAAATGCTCTTGTTATTGCACTTGAACGAGTTCTTGGACAAGCCCACATAGCAATATGTTTAGTTCTCATGATATTGGCGTAAATTATATTACAAGTAATCTGGGATATAAATTAACTGCTTACCATTTCAAATAATAATAGACATAGGGGTGAAAAAGATATAGATTTTTTACTGGAGCAGCTCCAGAAGGCACTCATGAAAGATATTTTTAGTAAAAAGGTATGAAAAATGATTGAGTGGGCGACTTTTACAACTCTATTGCTGTCTGATTTTTTTTCCTTTATCTGTCTAGTTTAAAGCAACATTGTAATTTACTCAATCCCATAATTTTAAAATCTGAATTATGATTCAGGACTTACGCATTTTAACGAAACTTCAGGGTTTGAGATTGCTTCATATCGTCGCAATGACATTAATAGACATAGGCGTGGAAAATAAATAAACCTTTTAATTAGATTGGCTAAGGAAAGAAAAAGTCACCCTAAAAAATCCTTGTTCGTGCCTTGTTCGTGAAAATATCTTACCAGCTCCGGTGTTCCCAGCTCCGGTGTTCCCAGCTCCGGTGTTCCCTGTTGCCTACTCCTGCAAAAAATCTATATCTTTTTCGCAGAGGTCTAATGACCTAGGTTTTGCATAACTCCTGTTATTGTCATTTTTTTCGCCCAACAAACAGATAATAAGGTACTTTGACTCCAGGTAAAAAAGGAATAGTTGACATCCTTTCCATAAATTGAATACTTTCAAAACGGTAATGAAGATAAGGAGCGTGTTCAGCAGATAAAAAGACATTATCCTTTCCAAACCAAGCAGGCCAAAAATGACGAGATAACCAGGAGTGGGAAGACCACTGTTTTATAGGATATTTACGAGAAATATAAAAATCAACAACTCCAATAATTCCACCAGGTTTTAGTAAACTGTGTGCTCGATCTATAGCTGCAAACCAATCCGGAATCATTGTTAAGGAGTAGGAAAATGTTACCATGTCAACAACTTGTTCTGGTGGGGTAAATTGGGTAACATCAGCTTCAACAGTTTCAACGTTAGACCATCCATTGGTAATAATTCGCTCCTGTGCTATTTCCAACAAAGAAGAACACAAATCGACTATGTAGAACTTTTGAAATTTCCTTAGTCGATCGCCTATTGACTCAAGATTAGCACCCGTACCACCTCCTAGATCGAGCCAGATATCTCCAGGATATTCAATCAGGGATTGATAAAGTTCCTCTCTCCCTTGTAGCAGACGTTTGCGAAATGTGTCATAACCCTGAGCTTGACCCCCATAAAAACTCTCTAGTCTTTCTTGATGATTACTACCCTGAATAGGTTTAACTAAATGGTATAATACATTTAGGTCTTGAGCAAAATTACTAAAAAATGACACCCTTACCTCCTTAAACTGTGACTAAATCAGCAATATAAAAACTTCCATAAGTATGAACCCGATCTTTTTGATGGAGTTGCTTTGCTAAATCTCGATCGTACTGAAGGAGTTCACCTAAATTATACTCTTGACCTTGGATAGAGACACAGATAGGATCGACAAATTCTACTTCAAAACCACCACTGCGAAATAAAATGCGCGACTTTTTCTCAGAGCGATCGACAATAGCTTGCCATTCTCGTTTTAGCTCTGCATATTCATAATTACTAAGCCAGTCCATGTGATCTAGTAAAACAAAATGAGAAATATGAACATCATGATTACGCTCTAAAAATTGAGCTACTGTATCTGTATGAACTGAGATGCGATCGACTAATCCAGCTTTGAGTAATTGAAAATTTTCTGGCTTTAAATATTCTGGGCAGCAACTTGGTGTATATTTGCCTTCAATAAAAACTCGCCAAAAGTAATTATCCCAAATAGGAATTTCGCTAAAAACTTCCCGACAACAATCTTCTACAAAGCCTGCCACTCCATTTTTCAGGTAGCGCTCCATTTGTTGTCGTTGTTGAGGAGGAACACCTAGCATCCACAGCGTCAAGTTACTATTCATAATCTGACGGATAAATTTTTTCCAAAACCTATGGTTAAGCTGTTCATCATCATATATCTGACGTTGCTTCTCAATAGTTTTGGCTTTGAGCAGCGCATTCAATTCATCTCGAAGTTGCACAACACGATCGATGTAGAAACTAATCAATTGAGCAAAGATTCCTGTTGTACCATGAAAGAAAAAAGAACGTTTACCTGCAAAAAATCTTGTTCCATGACTATCCCAATATTGTTGAGCAAAAGGGGATAGATCGGCACGAAGTTGTTGCTGATAAACTTCTTTAAAGTTAGATAAATGACCTTCCCCAAAAAGCTGAAAAAAGCTAGAATAATCAAGCTTCCTAATTCCAGCTATTTTTAGTTCCAGTAGAGCATTTTGATGAGGGTTAACATCAACGGCATAAATATGTTCTGGTTCATCAAGTGCATATTCAAGAGCATTACATCCCCCTGAAGTCAAGACTAAAACTGTATCATCTTTAGTCAAGTTCATGGCTACCCTATCTAGTCTTGGGTCTTCCCAGCAAGTTACATAAACTAGATTATTTCGATGTACAGAATGAAATCCTAAATCTAACCAACTGTCAATTTTCGGCATCAAATTCATTTTTTTACCTTACTCGATGGCAATAGTTAAATTTACTTATGGCAAAATTAATGTTGGTTCTTGAAAACATGGAATGCTCATCAAATCTCCAGGTGTCTGTGTGGCTGGGTTAAGTTTAAGGTCAATTATCCCAGCTACTTGTAAAGCTTTGGTAACAAGTTCAGAACAAAACAAACTTGCTGAACTTTTAGATGATTTGATGTTGGTTTGTGCATCAAAATATTTATTCTGTGCTAACCAAGCACCTACACTCTTACGAACAGCAAAAGGAGTATGACCATCATTAAGATGCCACAACCATGATTGCATTTGAGTGATTTTATCATAAGACAACTTTTGTTGTAGTGGAAACCACCATGCTCTTCCACAAGCTTTATAGGCATCAAGCCAATGGCTTAACCAATGAACTTGAACTCCCTTTAAGCGCTTCTTTTCTTGGAAATCTGGTAATGTTGTATAATTTGTGGATTCTGCAATGAGAATATCCTCACACTGTTTATTTAGATATTCAGTCTCTAATACAATAGCAACATGGCTATAGGGACTCCCAGTAAACCATCGAATAATTTTGGCATCTAGTCCATTACCTGAAAAAGCAATGACATCACCTGGACTTATGTGGGAAAATATTCCATTGATTTTGTTACTCATACTTACCTTAGTTATACTATGACAGTTGTCAATGTATCATAAATGTTAACTGTTAAAAAAATTGGTTCAATTGATAATATTCGGCAGACTGAGGTCGGCGGTGAGTAAAAACCAAATTACCAGTCGTAGTATTATATTGAAAAATGCGTTCGGGTCCATATTATCCAGAAAAGTAAGATTAACATCAGGCTCATTACTCCAATTAGATGATCGAATTGTTCGATCGCTCTTGGTAACTTAATCGCCAATTTTTTGAAAATTACAAGATATAGCAGCCAACCAATAGCAATACTTACTAGTGGTTTGACTATATTCTTTACGGTATAAGCTTGATAATAAACAACATTTGCTGCAATTAATCCGCCGAGTAAGATCACCATCGCCCCCCAAAAACCCAAGGGTATTTTTTTTGTTTCTTGGTTGCTCTGGTGAGGCAAAAAGATGAATTTGGCAAAGGAAATGGCTGTTCCGACTGCGGCAATATTCATGGCAATAACCTGCCAGGGTAATAGATTTTTAGTAGTCAACACCTTGGCTCCAAAGCCAGAAAGTAGGGGAAAGCCAGAGATGGAAAAACTAGCGATAACTAAAGCAATCCAAATCGGGGTATCTATGGGTTGATGTTGCAATTCTTTAAAGTTACGGCTGGGTAAAACACCAGCAATTAAAAACAGGGCAGATTTAACTAAACCATGAGTCAAAGCATAAAAACCTCCTACCACTGGTGCTGCGAGTACAAAACCTAACTGAGAAATGGTGTGAAATGCCAGCATCCGCTTGGTATCTTTTTCAAATACGGCATATCCCACTCCTAAAACTGCTGTACTAACGCCAAAAAAACGAACTATCGGATCGATTTCCTCTAGCATTAGCGCACAACGCACTAAGGGAAATACTGCTGCCTTAACTACTACTCCCGACAGCATTGCCGATACTGGGCTTTGTGATTCGGAGTGAGTTAGGGGTAACCACAAGCCTGAGACAAAGATACCACCCTTTGACAATAATCCCAGAAATATCAGGGCGATCGCTTCTGGGGGAGAGTTGCGCAAACCAGCAAAATTAAAGGAATGATTGGCTTGATATACCAGCACCGCCCCCACCAGATAAAATAGCATTGCTGTATTACTGACAAACAGATAGCGCAATCCTACCCAAATTGATTTATCTGTACGAGGGTAGGCAATTAATAGAAATGCAGCAATACCGATTACCTCTAACGCTACATACACACTCATAAAATCCGCACAGATAAAAGTTGCGTTGACGCTACCATGCAAAATCACTAATTGCATATAGAAAAAAGCCGTTTTTTCGCTACCCCAACAGTAGAGAATAACTGCCGTTGTTACTAAAGCATTAGTGATGATAAAAAAGGCACTCAGGCGATCGACGCTTAAGGTGACACCGAAATTATCTAATAGTTGGATATTTATTGGTGATGGCTGAAGAAATATCTCCCAGGCATAAATATTGGAAATCAATGCTATCCCTACTGCCAGAATACGAGAAAGTTTTGGTAATAGATAAATAACAAACCCAATAAAAAAGGGTAATGCCATCCAGACGAGCGTTATATTGGTCATACGCGCACCATCCAGAAGACTATAATTAACATCAGACTCATTACCCCAATCAAATGGTCAAATTTCTCGATCGCGCGAGGTAACTCAAAAACTAACCTTTTAAAAACCACAAGATATGCCAACCAGCCAATACCAATAGTTGCTAGGGGTTTGACGATATTATTTAGGCTATAAGCTTCGTAATATACAACATTTGCCACAATTAATCCGCCGAGTAAAATGATTATCGCCCACCAAAACCCTGGTTGTATTTTCCCTTTTTCCTCGCTCTTTTTGTGGGGCAGAAAGATAAATTTGGCAAATACGATCGCTGTTCCGACTGTGGCAATATTCATGGCCATAACCTGCCAAGGTAATAAATTCTTGGTGGTCAATATCTTGGCCCCAAAACCAGACAATAAGGGAAAACCAGATATGGAAAAACTGGCGATCGCTAAAGCTACCCAGAGAGAAGTATCCATTGGGTGCTCCTCCAATTCTTGAAAGTTACGACTTGGTAAAATACCTGATATTAGAAACAGTGATGATTTTACCAATCCATGAGTCAAGGCGTAAAAGCCTCCTACTTCTGGTGCAGCCAGGATAAAACCCAATTGAGAAACGGTGCTAAATGCGAGTGTGCGCTTGGTGTCTTGTTGCAAGATGGCGTAGCCCACTCCTAAAAGTGCTGTGGCAACACCAAAGATTCTCACAATTGGCTCAATGTCTTCTAACATCAGCGCACAACGCACTAAGGGAAATACTGCAGCCTTAACTACAACTCCTGACAGCATTGCCGATACAAAGCTCTGTGATTCAGAGTGAGTAAGAGGCAACCACAAGCCTGAGACAAAGATACCACCCTTTGACAATAATCCCAGAAATATTAAGGCGATCGCTTCTGGGGGAGAGTTGCTCAAACCGGCAAAATTAAAGGAATGATTGGCTTGATATACCAGCACCGCCCCCACTAGATAAAATAGCATTGCTGTATTACTGACAAACAGATAGCGCAATCCTACCCAAATTGATTTATCTGTCCGAGGATAGGTTATTAACAGAAACGCACCAATACTGATTACCTCTAATGCTACATACAAACTAATAAAATCCGCACAGATAAAAGTTGCATTAACGCTGCCGTGCAGAATTACTAATTGCATATAGAAAAAAGCTGTTTTATTGGTATCCCAACAGTAGAGAATAACTGCCGCTGTTACTAAAGCATTAGTGATGATAAAAAAAGCGCTAAGTTTGTCTATGTTTAAGGTGACACCAAAGCTATCTAGTAGTTGGATATTTATTGGTGATGGCTGGATAATAAATATTTCCCAGGCATAAATATTGGAAATCAATGCTATCCCAATCGCCATAAATCGAGCGAGCTTAGGTAGTAAATAAATAACAAATCCAATAAAAAATGGTAATGCCATCCAGGCGATCGTTATATTAGTCATTGTGTATTATTTTGGTGTATTATTATCTTCAATAGCTTTAGTTTCTAGAGTCGGATTATCCTTTGCCAACTTGATTGCAGCAACCAGCATCAAAGCTTGAATTGAAAACCCAATTACGATCGCCGTTAAAATCACCGCCTGGGGAACAGGATCGGCATAAGTAACATTTTTACCTGTGGCTGCAATTGGTGTCAACAAACCATCCCGCGATGCCACTAGTACATAATAGGCAATAACTCCCGTACTCATAATATCCATTGAGATTATTTTCATTACCAGATTTTTCTTAAAAATAATGCCGAAAAATCCACATAATATAGTTGCGAATACACAAGCTTCTAACATAAAAAATAAGTGATTAATTGCTATTTTTAGGTATAATAATTAACGTTTAAATCAAGGAATTGACTGGCCAAACAAAGGCAATCCAATCCCTACTTTGGCAACCACCAAAATACTTTTCAGAGGTGAAATAGACTGACAAAATTGACTTAAGATAAGCATTTTTGGTAATTGAACAAAACTTAATCCTACCATACAAGATTGGGACTTACGCAGAAACTGGGTTTCTCGACAAAAGTTCCTGTACGATCGGCCAATAATCAGGGTAATAAACCCGGTTTCTTGGTTGGGGTGCGTAAGCTCTAAAGTAGTCATTAGTCAGTAGTCAGTAGTCAGTAGTCAGTAGTCAGTAGTCAGTAGTCAGTAGTCAGTAGTCAGTAGGGGTAATTCATGTTTGCGCAGCATTCCTTAGGAAATTACCCCTACATTCGCTCGCAGCACTGACTAAATTTGAGAGGAGCGAGAATGTCCTAATAGTAATGGCGACTGCTATATAAATATTAAACATGATATTGGCTCAAAACAGAACAGAGGTTTGGTATAGGTTGTTATAGCTGGTCGAAGGGGGAAATGCGCGAAAGCTATCAAGTATTTAGAAAAAACCGCAAAACTAGCTCGGAGTGCTTCTCAAAAATAACTCTTGCTTTTGTTGTGGGAAGTAGGTCTTTGGTATAACTTTATGTCCTATGTCTGGATAATTAGCGATCGCGAAGTTTCTGCCTTCTAGCTTCTCCACCTAATAAATAGATAATAAATTGTTAGCTTGTTGTTTAAACTTATCCTCAAACTCAGGTTGAGTAATTAAACCTGCTTTTAAGTCTTCTTCAAGAGTTAATAAAAGCTGGCTTTGTTGCTGTAGCTTCACCTCAAACTTAGCCTCAAACTCAGCCTCATTAATAGTACCTAACTTCAATTCTTTACCCAGATTTTTGAGAAAATCCTTTTGTTTTTTCTTCAGAGAGCGAAACAGCCAGGGAGCAATAAACTCTGACTGAGATTCTTGCCAGATTCCACGTTTATTTATCTGAGCATCCGCTTCTGCCAATAACAATATTATGGCAATTTCTCTAGGACATTTCCCAATATAATCATAATAAATTCTAGCCAATCCTTCCCTTACTAAAATATATTGCACAAAGGTACCATCTAATAAATAAAGTTCACCAAAATAACGAGGCGCTCGACCGGGGCGTTTTTCTTCCCCAGTCAACTTCACTTTGACTTTACCGTCACTTTTTTCCACCAATTCTCTCAGTCGCTCCTTACCTTTTTTTCCCCACTGAAATTGACTGCGATATAGTGGATTTTCATTTTTTTTATTCATTTTTTCCACCTGTGAATCTCCCCATCCCTTAGAAGTTTCAGGAGCATCAATATAGACGAAACGCACTGTCATTTCCTCTTGAGACTCATTAGAAAAAATATCAATAGTATCGGCATCTGATACTTTCTTGATAGTGTAGGTTTTTAAAGTATCAAAAAATGATGGAGGTGGTAGTTTAATTTTATTTTGGTGAGTTAAAAGATTGTTAATTATTTCTTTCATAGCGAACTTAAATTTGGTAGTAATCTGCTAAGGATAGTATATAAGCTAAGATACATTGACATTGTATTATAGATGATTTTGTGTAAAGGTCTTCCATCTCTCGTTTACCATCTCTCCATCTGCTCATCAACTGAAATTCATAATTACAATGAGTGACAGCTTATCATATATGATAGTTAGAGAATGTCTCAAATAGATGAGTAAGTTACCAATGGATAATGGATAATTGACAATTGATAATTAATTAATCAGGTTTAAAGCCTCTTCTTTTAAGAAGAAAAAATCAACAATTTTATCCTTGGTATCAATCCTCTTCCTTTAAGACAGAGGTAATTATCAATTATTGAAATAATTCTTGGATTTTAGGAAATAGGGAAAAAGTAAAAATATGACTTTTGAATGTATCACAGCACTTACGCATAAATCTGGTCGATTGAGAAAAATTCGCGCTCTCAAAGAAATAGTTATACTGATAAACCAGGTTTCTTAGTAAGGCTGCTTCAACAATTAATAATTAATAGTTAATCATTAACAATTACCTATCGTTAAAAATGGAGAGAATTGACTAAAAAGATTTTTTTCTTTTCTCTTGGTCGATTGGACATCCATCAAGGAGACCATTCCCTACGGTTCGCTCCGCTTTTTCCGTTTGTCACGGCGAAGCTTTCCATGTGACGAGGTGCCGTTAACGGAGTTGTGCGCCAGCACTGGCGATCGCTTTTTTTCCTTTTAGACAGCCCGTGGCGGAGCCAAGGAGAGGCTTTATATAGAATCCGGTTAAATACTTATCATATCTTTGCTCCGAAGGCACTTATGTTTTCGATAACTGATTATCCGAATTTGATATTAAGCCTTAATTATTCGGTAAGTTATATATAAATAATTTTAATTTTATGTGAGTAAAAATAACGCATCTAAGTTGTAGGGTGGGCAATGCCTATAAGTGTCTTTGTATAAAGTTTTTAGCTTTGTTTAGCATTGCCCACATTATCCGTTTATTTATACCGACCTACTTATATAAATAATTTTAATTTTATGTGAGTAAAAAAAACGAATCTAAGTCATTTTTAAAATAACTTTCCTCCTCAGCCAGAGAGTTTCAGCCCCTTGAGTTTTTACCAAATAAATAAAATGGTTATATCTAGTTAAAATATAATTAGAATTTTATGCCTCACCCGCAGTAAAAATCTGACTTGACTTTTGAATGTATAACTCAAGCAATAATATGACTTACGCAGAAACCAGATTTCTTTCTTGGGGTGCATAAGTTTTATATAAATAATTTAAATTTTATGTGAGTAAAAACAACGAATCTAAGTCATTTTTAAAATAACTTTCCTCCTCAGCCAGAGAGTTTCAGCTCATTGAGTTTTTACCAAATAAATAAAATGGTTATATATAGTTAAAATATAATTAGAATTTTATGCCTCACCCGCAGTAAAAATATTACTTTTGACCCTTGAATTTTGACCTTTGACTTAAGCTATAAATGTTTACCAACTTCTTCATAAAAAGACCAGTATTTGCCTCAGTATGTTCTCTACTAATTATCCTAATCGGATTAGTAGGCTACACGCGTCTACCAGTACAAGAATTTCCTACCATTGACCCTCCAATGGTCAGCGTGCGAACTAGCTACCCAGGGGCTAACCCAGAAGTAGTAGAAACAGAAGTAACAGAAATCCTCGAAGCCGAAATTAACGGTGTCGAAGGTGTCAAAACTCTGACTTCCAGCACTAGGGAAGGCTCTAGTTCGATAAATGTGGAATTTGAACTCAGTCGCGACCTAGAAGCAGCCGCTCAAGACGTTCGTAGTCGAGTTTCCCGCGCCATGAGAAATCTTCCCGATGAAGTTGATGCGCCAGTAGTTTCTAAACAAAGTAGCGACGATGAAAGGATTATGTGGATAGCTTTGACAGGGGAAAAATATTCACCATTGGAGTTAAGCAACTACGCCGATAAATTTATTAAAAATGCTTTAGAAACTGTCAATGGAGTCGGTAGTATTTTCATCGGTGGGGAACGTCGCTATGCCATGCGACTATGGTTAGACCCTAAAAAAATGGCTGCCCGAAATATTACCGCTTTAGACGTTGAGCAAGCCCTCAGACGACAAAACGTAGAAATTCCCAGTGGGAGAATAGAAGGAAAATTTACAGAATATCCAATCCGTACTTTCGGTCGTCTGCGAACCCCACAAGAATATCAAGACCTGATTATTAAACGAAATAATGATGCTTATCTCACCAGACTCAGCGAAATTGGCAGAGCAGAAATTGGGGCGGAAAGCGACCGCACTATTGCTCGCTACAACGGTAAACCTGCAGTTGCTCTCGGTCTCACTAAACTTTCCGGCGCAAATATCCTGGAAGTAGCCAAAGGTGCTAAAGATAGGATGAAAGAATTATCCAAAGATTTTCCAGAGGGAATGGAATATAACATCGCCGTTGACTATTCAACATTTGTGGAAGTAGCCATCCAGGAAGTTTGGAAAAGTTTGCTCTTGGCAATTGTTTTAGTTGTCTTAGTGATCTATGCGTTTCTGCGAGATTGGCGAGCAACCATTATTCCCACCCTCACTATTCCCGTTTCCCTCATTGGTGCTTTTGGGGTAATGTTTTTTATGGGATTTTCCATCAACACCCTGACTCTATTTGCCCTCACACTTTCAACAGGTTTAGTGGTAGATGACACCATTGTTGTCTTAGAAAATATAGTCCGATATATTCAAGAAGAAGGCAAAACTCCCATGCAAGCAGCCATGTTAGGAGTAGGGGAAGTAGTATTTGCAGTTATTGCCACCACCGTTGTATTAATTGCAGTCTTCTTACCCGTAGGATTTTCCGGCGGCAGTACAGGGCGAATATTTAATGAATTCGCCCTAACTATTGCAGTCTCAGTAGTATTCTCCACCTTCGTCGCTTTGACTTTAGCACCACCATTATCAGGGCGAATATTAAAAAAACATCAGCCAACAGAACAAAAAAATATTGTATCCCGCGTACTTTCCATTCCCCTAGATTTATTTGACTTAGCTCTCAATCGCATTTCAGCAATGTATGACTGGTCATTGCGTCTATTGATGACAATGAAACCATTAGTAATTTTAGGATTTGTCCTATCTTTCTGGGTAATAGTTTGGTTATTTCAACAGTTGCCCCAAGGATTTTTGCCCACAGAAGACCGAGGACGGGTATTTGTATCCGTGTCTGCACCAGAAGGAGTAAGCGTTGAATATACTAACAAAGTGATGGGTCAGGTCGAAGACAAATTATCTCAAGTACCAGAAATGAGAGGTTATTTCAGCATTACCGGATTTGGTCGAGCGTCCCAAGCTAACCGAGGTTTTGCTTTTACCAACCTCAAACCCTGGTCAGAACGCACGAAACCAGAACAAGCACAGCAAGAAATTGTCAAACGCTTATTTGGAGCATTTGCACCGATAACAGATGGAAGAGTTTTTCCGATTAATCCCGGTTCCTTGCCTGGTGGTGGTCGCAGTCAACCCGTGCAATTTGTGTTGCAGGGAAATGACTTAGAAGAATTAGCGCAAATATCCCAAGAATTTACTAATGAAGCACAACAGCTACCTCAGTTACAGAATATTGACACAGATTTGAAAATTAATAAACCGGAGATATCAGTAGAAATAGACCGCGCTATGGCAGCTAATTTAGGGGTCTCGGTGCAAGATATTGCGCGGACGTTGCAAATTATGATGGGTGGGGAGGATATTACCAACTTTACCGAAGGAAATCAGCGTTATGATGTGATTGTGCGAGCTGAGTCAGAGTTTCGCGAGAGTCTGCAAGATATTGATAATTTGTATGTGCGAACTGAGCAAGGGATGATGATACCGTTGAGCAATGTGGTAACGGTGAAGACGACTACAACCCCCCCGGAGATTAATCATTTTAACCGATTCCGTTCGGCAACCATTGAAGGAAGTCCGGCTCCTGGGGTGAGTTTGGGTGAAGCGTTGCAAGCTTTGGATGAGTTGGCAGACCGAATTTTGCCTGCTGATATGCGAACTGACTTAAAAGGTGAGTCGTCACAGTTTAGAGATGCTGGTCAGGCGACGGTGTTTATTTTTGGGTTGTCGCTGATTTTTATTTTCTTAACTTTGGCAGCTCAGTTTGAGAGTTATATTGACCCGGTGGTGATTTTGTTGGCGGTGCCTTTATCTTTGTTGGGTGCTTTTGGGGCGCTATGGTTTGCTCAGTTGGAGGTGAATGTTTACAGTCGAATTGGGTTAATTATGTTAATTGGTTTGGCGACGAAAAATTCTATTTTGATTGTGGAGTTTGCTAACCAGTTATTGGCAGAGGGAATGTCTATTACTAGGGCTGCAGTTGAGGCATCGCGGTTACGTTTCCGCCCGATTTTAATGACGGCATTTTCGACAATTTTCGGGGTAATGCCATTAGCTTTTGCTTCTGGTGCAGGTGCTGTAAGTCGGATTTCGATTGGAATGTCGGTTATGGGTGGAATGTTAGTGTCTACAATTTTGAGTTTGTATGTGGTGCCGGTATTTTATGTGATGGCGAAGGGTCTACAGTCGCGGGTGTTTCATAAATCTGCGGAAGAGTTGGCTGGTGGTTATGACATGGATGGAGCTTATGAGGAAAATGGTAACGGCCACGGTCATGGCAATGGTAATGGCAATGGTCATGTTAATGGAAATGGCAACGGTCATGTTAATGGTAATGGGAAGACAGATGATACCGAGAACAAGCATGAGGATGGTGTAGAAAAATTGAGAAGATAATTGTAGGGGGTCTAGACTAAAATTGTGCGTAAAAAACCTAACCCCCTAACCCCACAACTATCCCCCCTAACCCCCCTTTGAAAGGGGGGGAAGGGAAGGGAGAGAGGGGGATAATACCAAATCCGGTTATTATAGACTGATTATGGAGCGAGGCAACAAGTAACGCTCAATAGGCAACAGAGAGAATCTATAATCAACTTTTCTAAATCGGATTTGGTACAATATTATGTCTGGTTTAATAGTTATAAATAACGACCAGAGGAGTCACCGAGTCAGGAGGGAAGAAGAAGAAGAAAGAAAGAAGAAAAAAGAGGAGAAAGTTTTTTCATCACGCTCTTATCCGGACATGATATAACTATGGCAGAGTTGATAAAAGTCTGGATAATTCATTTTTCCGGCATGACTCCAAAGGAAATTTTCGGCAAATTGATAAACAAAACAACCGGGAGTGCGGTCTAGAAAAAAGGGATTAGAATCTCGATAATGGTCATATACCCAATCGGGAACTTCTTCTGCTTCGTACATCTCTTTTTCTTCTTCCCAAATCTCTTGATAATATCCCCAATAACTATTTTCCCAGGCTTGATATTCTGGTAAATATTTTTCTAATGCTGTAAATGCTGCAGCAAAGTTTCCTTGAAAAATTGCCTGAATAAATTTTGCTTCCTCTCCAGAGATAGTAAAAACTTCCTCACAATATCCCATATCAATTTTGAGAATATTATATTTATCCATATCCCTAGAATTTTTCATAACTATCAATATCAAACTATTCATTTGATGATGACCTGCTTTTAAAATTCCTACTTCATAAGGATGTATCAGCTTCATTAGCTCCAATTTATCCCCGTTAGTAATGTACTCCAAAGCGCTAAAAGCATCACTGACTTCATTAGATCCGGGACGAATTTCATTAACTAAAGTAGAAATAGCTAAAGAATTCCCAGGGTCAATTTCTCCTAATCTCCAAGCTGCTTCGACGCGAAGATAATTATCTTTAGTATTTTGAATTAAATGATTTAGAGAAGTAATAGCCTCTTGATTTCCTGGATTAAGTCGCCATAAAGTATCCGCAGCTTCATAATAAGACAAATCATACTTTAGGTCACTTTTTAAGACTTTAGTTAAAGCATCAATTACCTTTTGATTACCTACACCAAGCACCTTCAAGCTGCTCATAGAATAAAAATATTCTTTACTCGTTTCTAATAACTTAACCAAAGCATCAATAACTGCCGGAGTAGCTACAGCAATTCTGCCTAAAGTTTTAGCAATTTCAGCACAGACAAAATCAGGAATAGGAGACTCAAGTAACTCAAGTAAAATATTCACAGCTTGAGAATTCCCAGCACCAAACTTGCCGATTTCTTCAAAAGTTTGTCTGACTTCTTTTTCATCAGTATTATTTGTTAAACTTACTTTCAAATTTTCGAGTAAAATCTCAACTTTTTTAGGGTCGCCAATTTCCTTACTTGGCTGCACCCAACCCGAGCGTAAATGTATATATTTACATTCCCAATTATAATTATTCAATCTATGCCACTGAACACACTGCTTTAAAAGCTTATCAAGAAGATCACAAGTAGAACATTTCCCTAACTCAAAAAATCCATCTATAGCAAAAAAATAGGCTTTAATCACATAAATTTTACCATAGGCTTGAATCGGATAAAACTTACCACAAGCAGAACATTTATTTGGCTCATCAAATCCATCTAGAGCAATAAAATAAGCTTTAATCCGATAAAAATTACCACAGCCATCATCAAAATTTGTTAACGCTTGAAAAAATTCCAGTCTTTGACTTTCATCCACATCATCTCGCCCCAACCATAACAAAAAAATATGTTTCCATTCCGGTTGAAAAATTCGATAAATTCCCTGATTAGGATTATTAGGAATATGCTTAAAGAAAAACTGCCAATTTTCTACCGCCAAAGCAGCAAAATATTCTTGAAAAGTCGGATGAAAAAAAGCATAAACAGGCAACTCAGGATTTTCTACAGCCACACCCACTTGATTCAACCAACCTAACTTTATTGCCAACTGAAATAATCGACTATCAGTTTCCCCAAGTATCTGATAAACCAAATGAAGAGAAAGTCTAAATCGAGATTTTTTTTGAGATATCGCCAGTTGCGCCAACCTTCCCAAAGCAATATTTAACTCCTTCCTCATCCCTGAAGTAGTAGGAAAAAATTCCTCTTTCCATTCATAAAAAACCTCCACAAATCTTTGATAAAGTGCAGCTTTTGTAGTTGGTAACTTCCCCTGTCGTCGCTGCCAAGAATAACAAAGTAGCGCCAACCGCAAAGGATTTTTTACCAAATCTCGAATTCTTTCTTTTCCTGGTCTTTGTAACTCCTTATTTAACCTTTCTCCCAACTCCAAATTAGCAAACCATTTACCGATAAATTCTCCTACCTGTCCCTCAGAAAAATCAAGATTTCGATAAACATCAAAATCAAACAACGCATTTTTACCCCCATCCCAAACATTCAAGCGACAACTCAAAACCACCCGCGCTTCCCCAACCCAACCTGTAAACTGAGAAGCGATCGCCCCCAAAGCATTATCAACCGCCATCTCATCCACACCATCCAACAACAACCACACCCACCCCCGGTTAAACAACTCCACCAAAGCATCCTCCATTTCCGGTTTCACCCGCGCCGTCTGAAAGGCATCTTTGAGCCAAACTTGCAACAAATATTCCTCAATAGTTTTTCCCTGTAAATCTGCCAAAGACACCCAAATAGCCACATCTTGCTCGGTTTCAGCAAAAACCCACTCCCCAATATGCTGCAACAGAGTAGTTTTACCCGCACCAGGCTCCCCAATAACTGCAATACGTTTGCCTTGACTTTTCGGAGTCTGTCGTTGACGCAAAACTTGCTCAAAAAATTGATTTAACTCCAACGTCTTAGTTATTTCGTAGTCGGTGGGAGCATATAATTCCGATCCCTTTTCCGCAGTGCAGTTACCAGTGCGTTTGGGTTGACGTTTGCGCTCAACTAACCCCAGTGGTACATAAATTTCTGCGCGATCGAATGTTGTGCCGTCACCTGTGGTTAGGGGGTTTGTTGTTAATTGTATTTTTTCTCTCAGCATTTTTTGGCAAGTTTGCCGATGAATTAATAATTTTTTTTCTGCTTCTATATTATTAGTTTGTGGTGGTAAAATTGGAGTTTCGACAATATCTTTTAATTCTAAATTCAAGGCTTGGGTAATCCATTCTGCGTAGGGAATATCAACTGCTTTACCATAAAAAAAACGTTTAACAGTAGAGACAGAAACACCTGCTTTTTCTGCCAGTTTTTCGTAGCTTAGATTTTTTTTTGCCTTTTTGAGTTTTTCTCTTCCTGAATTGCTAGCTTTAATACTTCTGCTTTGTTTGAATTCCATAATTTTTCTAATACTTGAACTTGACTATCCTCCTAAAACTACCTTAGCAAAAGAGGAGTTTCTTTGAAAGTTTACCTCTATTTTTTAAGATAAATTTGACAACCACTGCCCTGAACAAGAGAGGACTTTATTTGAAAGTTTACCTCTGTTTTTCAAGATAAATTTGACAACCACTGCCCTGAACAAGAGAGGACTTTATTTGAAAGTTTACTTCTGTTTTTCAAGATAAATTTGACAACCATCTTCTTCAAAAAGAGAGACTTTAATAGTTTTCCACTTTTTCCAAGGGATAATTTTAATCATACCCCCCTTAAAAAGGGGGGTTAGGGGGGATCGACTCCAATCATATTTTAACTCAATTAACAAGGTCAGTTCGGTTCAGTTTATTCTGACCTCATCTGCTCTTGATGATTAACTGAGGCTCAGACTAACTTGGAATAGTAAACATTTTGCATGAGAAAAACTTCTTTTTCTATGACAAACTCACAACAAATTTTAACCCGTTCCAGTGTTATTACTGAGATGCGCTCCCAACTCGGCACATTATCAAAAAATCTCGAACCAATGGCAAAAATAATTCCTCCTGGCCCGCAAAGAATTCGGGGAATTGCTGGTTCTGGCAAAACGGTATTATTATGTCAAAAAGCTGCTTATATGCACTTACAAAATCCAGAGTGGGATATTGCTTTAGTATTTTTTACCAGGTCTCTCTACGACTTGATGGAAAAACAAGTAAATAAATGGTTAGAATACTTTAGCGACGGTAAAGTTCAATACGACAAAAGAAATTCTAAACTCAAAGTATTTCATGCTTGGGGAACTGAAAGGCAAAATGGTTTATATCGCAAAATTCGTAAAGCTCACAATTTCAAACCAGAACCTCATAATTATCCCAGTTATACTCCTCCAGAACAGTTAGCTAAGGTTGTTATTCAGTTACTAGAAGCTACAGAAATAAACCCTATGTTTGATGCAATATTAATTGATGAAGGAAATGATTTAGTAGTCCGCGATGAATTCAAATATCAAGGAAAACAACCGATTTATTGGCTGGCATGGCAAGCTTTACGACCTCCTAATCCTGCAAATCCTCAACAAAAACGCCTGATTTGGGCTTATGATGAAGCGCAAAGTTTACACAGTTTAAAAATTCCCACTGCCACAGAATTGTTTGGAGAAGAATTTAACAATTTAGTTAAAGGTATGGATAAAGGTGCTATTTCCAAAAGTATCGTTATGAAAGAATGTTTTCGCACTCCCGCCCCCATACTTACTGCTGCTCATGCTATTGGAATGGGATTATTTCGCCCTGATGGAATTTTGTCTGGATATACAAATAAAAAGGATTGGGAAAAAATTGGTTATCAAGTGGAAGGTAGCTTTAATAATGGTCAAACAATTACTTTGTCTCGTCCTGCTGAAAATTCTCCTAATCCTATTCCTCAGATTTGGAAAAAACCTGTTTTAGAGTTTAATATCTATCAAACCAGGGAAGCTGAATTAATCGCTTTAGCAGAGAATATTAAATATAATCTCGAACATGACAAACTCAACCCATCCCGAAATATTTTAGTAGTTGTTTTAGGTTCGTCGCGGGAAGAAGCAATGAAATTACAACAAGAAGTTGGAGAATTTTTGATTGGGCAAAACATTAATATTTATATCCCCAGTGCGAGTAATATTAATGACTTAAAACGTAATGACAAAAATAGAAACCAATTCTGGCATGAAGCAGGAATTACTATTTCTTTAATTCATCGCGCTAAGGGAAATGAAGCAGATATGGTTTATGTAGTTGGTGTTGATAAAGTTGCTGAAAATGAGAGTAATATTAATCTGAGAAATGCCTTATTTGTTGCTTTGACCAGAGCGCGGGGTTGGGCAGTTTTGAGTGGAATTGGTGACTACCCAATTTATCAGGAAATCCGACAAATTATCAAAGTAGCAGAAAGTGGCAAACCTTACAGTTTTACTTATCGGCGATCGCCCCAATGGAATCTCAACGATCGCTGAATTTATTACTATCAAATTTTTCTGACAGCAAAGCCAGAGGATATTTGTGGGCGGGAAATTCGCGAAGCGGTAATTGATGCAACTAACCGCGCTGCTCTCAAACCAAAAAGAGAAGGAAAAGACCCCAGAAGTGGAATTATTTCTCTCAAAGATTTGCAAGAAGCAGCAGAGCGTAAAAAAGCCGAACGGTTAGCAACAGAAAAAGAAAAATTAACCCCAGAGGAGGAAGAAGAAGTCAGTCAAAAAGTAACACTAGCTTTATCCCCATCAGAATCAGCAAATAATCATCATAATGGCCATGATAAATCCAGTCAATTTTGATAATTTATAAGTTGATTAATAAAGACTCCACTAATTTTAAGTGGGGTCTTTTTCTTTACTACTCTTTCTCATCTTCTAGAGGCGATCGCTTTTTGGTATAGTCCTTGTCCCTTTTTTTTCTCATTTGTCAAGCATCTAATAAAATGCTAATATGATGCTAAACAGCTATCTAACTTAATAAGATGCTAGACATAACTAAAGACATCGACTCCCTGACTAACTTCAAGCGTAATACCAGCCAATACTTGCAACGAATTAAGGAAAGCGGACACCCACTTGTCCTCACCGTTAACGGTAAAGCTGAAGTAGTAGTTCAGGATGCAGAATCATACCAAAAATTATTAGAATTAGTAGACCGCATACAAGCAATAGAAGGTATTCAGGCAGGTTTAAACTCCGTGCAACAAGGACGCACTTTTCCAGCCAAGGAAGCATTAACCAAACTTAAACAAAAGCATGGAATATCAAGTTGAAATTACTGATGTAGCTTTGGCAGAAGCACAAGAGGCTTATCTGTGGATGATGGAGCAGCTATCTCCAGAGACTGCCGAAAAGTGGTTTGATGGTTTGATAGATGTAATTGAATCTTTAAACAAAAGCCCAAATAGATGTTCCCTAGCACTGGAAAACGATATTTTCTCTGAAGAGATTCGTCAAATTTTATATGGAAAAGGGCGTAGCACCTATCACGTACTGTTTACAGTTTCAGAACAAGTTGTTTACATTCTCCATATTCGTCATTCTGCTCGTCAATTTCTAGAAGCATAAAAACAAATTAGCGATCGTACCTTTTCAACTACAAGAGCGATCGCTTTTCGGTATAGTTAGAGTGTCCGTTCACAAAACAAGGATATGAGTGGTATCAACCGGGAAATCTATCTGGAAACTAGAACCAGTTTAATTAACAAGCATCTCCCTGGTACGGCAAAATTCCAAAGAGAATTAGAAACAGAAGGAATAGTATATCTATTCAGCGATCGCGAAACAATGGAAAGAGTCGCATCTGAAATTTTCAACAGAGGAGAACGCACGGGAGCAGAGGATATAGAAGACAAATACGAGCGCTATGGATTATTTTTTGCCGAGCAAATTGGTTATATACTAAAATCAGATGGAACTCAAATTCCCCTATATTATGGGGAAATAAAAATCAAAAAGACTACAGGTAAATACCATGTCATACCTCGCACAAAACCCCGCACAACCAGATGAACTCACCCAAAAATCTAAATTATCCACGGAATGGGAATTTGCAGAAATTTGGGTCGATCCTTATCTTTCTCCACCCTATATTTTGATGCTAGTTAAAGAGCAGTCGGGCAAGTTTTCCATTTACAACCCAGCGCAAAGCTACAAAACAATCTTTACCAGCGACACCTACGAAGAAGCCAAAATGTGGCTGCTTGAGGATGAATACGAGCGAGTAACCGATCGTTTTTTTCAACCAGAGTGAAAAAAAGGCGATCGCTTTTCTCCCATTATCATCTCTAATGAACGTGGTGAGAGTCTCAATACAGCGAACTTTCCAATGCGGCAGCCACTACTCTATGATCTTCGTCTTTGCTCAAATAACTCAAAGCTGTTTTGGCTTGGGGGTCGTTAAATCTCCCCAACGCTTGAGCAGCTCGCAGACGAATATTCCAAAATTCTGCATTGACAAAAGCTAAAAGT
The DNA here is from genome assembly GCA_049647275.1 of Microcoleaceae cyanobacterium. Lineage (GTDB taxonomy): Bacteria > Cyanobacteriota > Cyanobacteriia > Cyanobacteriales > Microcoleaceae > JASJEE01. Next base: position 1,525 of record JBARXI010000869.1, on the reverse strand, counting down.
TGCTCCAAAGCTTCTGCCTCTTTTTTTGTACCCGCTAACGCACCTAAAGCATTAATAGCTGTTTCCTGTACGGTAACATCAACCCCTGCGATCGCGCAAAGACAAATTTCATAGAGTGCTTCAGGAAATGGCATTTCTGTCAGAGGAGCAAGAATACTCCGACGCACTAACCAGTTATCGTCTAGGCGAAATGTTTCCACTAAATGAGGAATAGCCTCTGCTCCAAATTTAGATAGGGAGTTTGCAGCTTCAGCTCGCACATTGTAGTCTTGGTCATTTTTCATCATTTCCAGTAAGATTTTAAATGATTCTGGGCTGCGTTTATTACCTAATCCCATCGCCACAAATGAACGCACTAGAAATTCTGGGTCGCGCTGTCTAGTTTTAAGCATAGGAATTGCTATTTCACTCTCGTAGTTTCTTAGCTCCCTCAGCGCTTTGAGTCTCTCTTGAGAATTAGAACTATTGAGGTACACTTGAATTTGGTTTATTTCCATATTAAATTATCCTGATTATTTATACTGAGTGTTGTTTACGTTTCTTTACAAATACTAGCAACTAATCCCTATATCTGGGATGATGAATTTGAGAAACATACAATTGAGGAGAAAGTCATTATGACGGGAACTGTAGAAGCTAATAATTCAGCACCAACAACCGAAGAAATAGAAGAAGTAATCAAAGAATTAGAGCAATATCGGGAGCGCATTGTCAATGACACTATAGAAATGGCAAAAAAGGTAAAAATGCCTAAAGCGAAAGTAATGGCCAACTTGGAACAAAATCCAGAATTGTCCCGCATTGATGGAGCACTGAAAGAGCTACGTTCTCAACAGCCTACATCTTAGTCATAGAGTAGGCGAGTAGGGAAGATTTGCAATATTTTAGTCAACAGCTAAAAATGACCTACTAAAACCTACAACCTAACATCTAAAGTTTACAACCTACCACCTTTTAATTATGACTACACAATTAACTGAAACAGCCAAACAATTAATTCCTAAAGCGAGAATAGTTAGTTTTAAAACTTGGGAAGGGGTTTTGCCAACAGAAGTAATTGAACTATTTCAAATGGCTGATGATGGAGGTCGCTATTTAACAGATGATGATTTACAGCTAGTCAAAAAATCTGCAAAAATGCCAATCTTTTCTCTTGAAGCTGCTAGTTTGCTGCGAGATTGTGCAGCAGAAATTGTTAATGAGGCTAGGGAAAAAGTATTAGCACAATATCCTAATATTACTGCTGAAGGAGGCGATTTATATCCACCAGCACGAGCCGAAGCTTGTTGGCGAGATTTCTGGCATTTCTTACGTTGTATTACTTATGGTATTGCTGGCGCTCGGACAGATTTTACCAGTGCTGAAGGTCTGCATTATATGAACTTACTTTATCAAGAATTGCTTGTACCACTATCAGCAATGGTGTCAGGTTTAGAAGCAATTAAAACTGTTAGTTTGAAAAGATTTTCCTCGGAAAAACAAGCAGAATTAGCTCCTTATTTTGACCATTTAGTGAGTAAATTAC
>JBARXI010000868.1:0-3960 GCA_049647275.1 Microcoleaceae cyanobacterium | reverse complement strand
CGTAAACTTTCTGGGAGGAATTTATTTGGTAGCCTCAGTCATTTTATTGGCATAGCGAGCGCCATCGCCCCATAACATACAATATCCCTTTTGTCAACCTCCTTAATTGATGACACGCTATAGTAAGTAGGTAGGCATAATTAAAGACCAAACAGTTGCATGGTGGGCAATGGCTATAAGTGTCTTTTGATCAAGGTTTTAGCTTGATTTAGCATTGCCGACATTATCCATTGCCCACATGATCCGTTTATTTATCCCGACCTACTTAATAATAAGTAATAATAATATTTATAGATGCTCTTGAAACTTATTTTTTATTAGTCAAGTTTAGGGAAAATATGTATATTTAATTTATGTTTGGCAGATTTTTTTTGAGCTTCATTATTGAGTCAATTACTATAGAAATCCTAAATGATTTGTCAAAAATCCAAGAATAGAGCAAAAGTCTGAAACTCTTAAGTACCTAGGCAAAATTAATTACCATTATTTTTTCCTCTAATTTGACATTTTACAATATAGCAATCCTAAATCATTTGTAAAATTCTTGGACTTCTTAAAAACTTCCTACTTCTCTCTTCCCTCTTCCCTTCTGCCATCTGCCATCTGCCTCCTGCCTTAAAGTAGCCTATTTTTTTCACGAATCATTTCATATTGCTATATAAGCTTTTCAGCTTTAGAGTATGTGTAATTAATTTCGCATGACTACTTACCTTTATTCCCTGTTCCCTAATTGCAAGATATTTTTTCTCACAACCGCGCCGAGGATTGCTATAGAATAATTTTAGATAGTCATAAAATAAAATAGCCAGAATATCAGAACTATTCCCTATTCTGCAAAGTTCCGAGCAGAGAAACTTTTCTTATTCCCTGTTTACTAATACTTATCATTACTTCTTTACTAGTACTGAATAATTTCGTCTTTGTTAGTAAATTCAACTTTATCTGATTTTATATATTTAATTAATTCTATCTCGTTCAAAGAAAGGTCTAATTCTAGAAGAAACTGACTCAATTTTCAACTTATACTCTCCTGACTGTCCTGCTTCATAAGAATTTGCCAGTAACTTATAAGTCCCATCCTCCGGTAAAGTAATGACAATTCTGGCATTTTTTTCACCACCACTGTCATCATCCTGAGCTAATTCTTGACCATTAGAGCTTAATAGAATTAAGTAAGAATCTATCTGTTCGCTACTCATATCAATAGAAATTTTTTGACCTGATTTGCCTTCAAAAGCATAAAGATCGTAATAGCTATTGTCTACAGGTAAAATTTTAGATTCACTATCTAAATTACCATCAACTTCCACTAAAGCATTGAGGTTTAATTTTTCAGCTTGCTGCTCATTAAACATAGTAGGTGATTGTTGAGCCACTAGGGGAGCTCGGCCTTCTTCAACAGCTTGTAAAAACTCTGGAACCTTATCTATAGAAATTGCAAAACCAATACCAATATTACCCCCTAATTGACCTCTAGTGAATATGGCTGTATTCACACCAATAAGTTCTCCAGAACTATTGAGTAATGGCCCACCAGAATTACCTGGATTAATTGCCGCATCTGTTTGGATCAAGCCTCTTTCTTTGTCTATGCGACTGACTATTCCCACAGTTAGAGTACCTTGAAATCGACCAAAAGGATTACCAATAGCAAAAGCTCGCTGACCTACCTTCATCGAACCGGGAGCAGCTATTGTAATAGTGGGAAGATTTCTTTCTCGGCGAATTTTCAAAACTGCTAGGTCTAAGCCTTCTTCGCCAAAACCAATCACATCAGCTTCAACCTTTTTTCCGTTTGCTAAAGTAATTTTAACAACACCACCTTGAGAAACTACATGAGCATTGGTTAAGACCATTCCATCAGGAGTAATAATCGTACCGCTGCCGTTAGTTTTATCTGTATCAATGGAGACTACTGCTTGACTGGCTCGCTCATAAACACGAATATTGGTTTTTTCTTCAAAACTCAGAGCAAGTAGTATTTCTGTTTGATTTTGTTTCAGGAGTTGGGGGGTATTATCTATAGATAATACTTTTGTTTTGGCATTAACGGGAAGACAGTTAGTGAAATTTGCACCAACTGCTACTGCCATGGTTAATATTGCCGATGTAGCTGTTTGCAGAAGTTTGGAATTCATTGGGGCTGCTTAAGTCTAATGTATCTAGATTTTTAGGTATTTTTATTTGACTTATATCTAATTTTTTAGCCTACATAGGCTAGTTATCAAAACTTTGATAGAAGACCTGCGCTTCCTTTCAAAGGGAGTGTCCGTAGGTAGTTAATTAACTCATCTTAAGATTTATTTTGTCTGAATAAATTTTAACGTGGACGCAGTGGAATATTCAGGGGATTACCATATTTATTGTAAACTAGAATATCCCACTGGCCATTAGCACTAGACTCGAAGGCAATAGTACTGCCATCACTACTAATAGTAGGTTTCCTAACATCTGATTGGAGATTTGCTGTCAAGTTGCGCAGTTGATTTGTTTCTCGGTCGTAAAGTATAATATTCGACCTTCCTTGACGAGTTGCTGCAAAGACAATGTAGCGACTATTGGCAGAAATAGCTGGCTCGGTGGCGATTGTATCGAGAGAATTTAATCGGGGTAAATCAATTAACTTTCGATTGAGTGTATCGTATAGGTAAATATTTTGTCGTCCACGTCGGTCTGAACTAAACACAATATACCTTTGAGTGATTTGAGGTGTTAGTTCAGCAGCAGGAGTGTTGAGACCAAGGTCTCCAGGTACAAATGGATAATTCAATAATCTGGGGTAGCCAACGCAGCTATTCAAGATACTGGCAACTGCAACAGTACAGATGATTTTGAGTCGTTGCATTTGCACAATTATAGTGTTCAAATTCACAAGTCAAAATTCATAATTCAAAAATAATTATCTCCCATGTTCTAAAAATAAATATAATTCCTATAGACTAAGGATTGATTATTGGGATTGCACATTATGGAATGATACTGCCAAAAATTGGTCTAGATTTGGGTTTTTAAAAACAAGTTTGTTAATGATTCTGGGAATTACCCTATTCCCTAATCGACGCATCCACGAATCATTTGTCATTGTGTGATGCCCGATCGTTAGTCATAATTAGTATCTTGATTAAAACTTTATTTTGCATTTTTATATATATAAATATAAATTCCTTGATACTATTTTTTATGGTTGATTTATCTCTCCTGGATTGCTAATTATATATACTAACTTTGTTGGAAAAGTTTCCTCAAAATAAATGTCAATAGAATAAATAAATCTGGATATTTTTTGAGAAAATAACTTACTGTTTATGAACAGCTTTGTGAACCAGAACAGCTATTAGCCAAAACCCGTAGATACAGCAATTTCCAACTTTATGAAGTACATATATTTATGGTTTTAGGGAGTGGGGAGTGTGGGGAGTTTGGGAAGTATGGGGAGTGTGGGAAAGTTTGGTCTGTCTGCCTGTAGTCCGTCTGGGAGTAGCGGTGCGACCCCGCGTCGGCGACAGAGGTCGGAACGAAGCGCCACCTGCGGGCTAAGAGCGCAAGCCGACCTAGCATCTGGTAGCGCACTCCGTGTGAGGCAACAGGTGAAACAGATTCACCCCGTTCGCCATACCAGATTAACCAGGTATCTGCTGTAATTTTCATAAATCATTAATCTTTTTTCTGAAATATTTATACAAATATGATGATTAATTACCGAAAAGCGACGTTGAAGGCCCCCGTGTTTTAACCGGGGGATGAAAACCGAAAAGCGACGTTGAAGGCCCCCGTGTTTTAACCGGGGGATGAAAACAAGCGAGTCGTTTAGACTAGACAACCTTAGTTGTCCTGTGCTTACTTTTCTAGAAAAGTAAGCAGAAAGCTTAGGGTTAAACTTAAGCCGACTGTGTAGGGGCACAATGAAATTGTCCGACATCAGAATATATCTTTGGTCAGCTAAGAACAGACGAAGCAACA
>JBARXI010000867.1:0-6181 GCA_049647275.1 Microcoleaceae cyanobacterium | reverse complement strand
TGTTGTATTATTATTAATTCTTTCTTGAGGTATAAAGAAAGGATTACCAATACCAGTAGCATTAATATCTGCCAATTGTTTTTGCAGTTGTAGATATTCTGGATAGAGGTCGAAATTATAATAATCTAAAGGAATTTCTTCAGTTTCAATAGTTTGGTTAGTTTTTGAGACCTCAACCTCATCTTCTAATTTTCTTTGAATATTTGGCCCTGTATCTTGGGAGGTGTCCTCCACCAAATATTCAGCCAAAGACTCAATAGTAGGATAATCCAACAATAGAGTCGGAGGAAGTCGCCGACCCAATATATTTTCTAATTCACCAGAGAGGTTGACCACTTCAATGGAGTTAAGACCATAATCAGTAAAATCCCGGTCAATATCTATATCATTGGTTGGAAGTTCCAAACGTTGGGCCAGTTGGGAGACTAACCAATGCTTGATAGTTTCGAGCCCTGGAGATGATTGTGGAACTTGCAAGGCAGGGTCTCGATCATTTTTGACTAAAGACAGATGTTGGCTGTCTTGCTCATTCATAAGCTGGTTCAACAGTTTCATTGTTCACTCCTGCACCACATTAAAATTACTTATCACTCAGTTTTTTTGTAGTAGCTTGTCGGCAACCACATATTAGGTCAATTTGTCTTCCTGGAAAATCAGAAATAAGATATCTGAATTATTTGGGAGCAACTTTTGACTTTTGACAATTACCGGAAATAGCTGACTATTTCAACTGATTGACCCCCTCAAAAAAACATTGGGGAAGGCATGGTGGTGATTGTGCCATTATCTTAATATGAAGTAGCAAGAACGAACCAGATTCAACTAAGAACAGAACAACCAACCAAGAATTATTCAAATACTTGTAGAGTTCCCGCTAAAAAGCCATCACGACAAGCATAACGTTGAACCTTGCCACTAGAAGTTTTGGGGATAGCTCCTGGTTTGAGCAGTAGTAACTGATAAATCTGTAAGTCGTGATTTCTGGACACAGCACCTTGGATAGATTTAATTAAGTCCTGAGAATTATCTGAATTTTCTGTATCATATTTGCCATTACGCCGAAGAAGTTCCCGAAAATTACGTTCTACCTCGGCCACTAATACTAAATGTTCTTCTCCTGCTACCTCTACGGAAAAGCCTGCTGTACAGCCTGGTCTAATTAGAGAGTGACTTTGCTCGACTGTCCATTCAATATCTTGAGGGTAATGATTCCGACCATTGATAATAATCACATCCTTCAGACGACCTGTAACAAATAATTCGCCAGTCTCTAAAAATCCTAAATCTCCAGTTCTCATAAATGGCTCTTGTGTAGGAGTATCTACTATATAAGCTTCAAAAGTCTGTTTTGTTTCTTCTAATTTGTGCCAATAACCTTGAGCAATACTCGGCCCCGATACCCAAATTTCCCCCACTTCACCCTCAGCACAGAGAGTTAATTTTTCTGGATGGACAATTTTTATCTGTTGGTCTGGCAAAGTTTGACCACAACCTACTAATGTTTTTGTTTTTTCTGTTTGAGAAACTAAGACGATCTGGTTTTTTTCTAGTGCGTTAGCCGCAATAGTAGTTTTCACTGGTGGGGCGAGTTTATTACCCCCAGAAATTATCAAAGTTGCCTCAGCCATCCCATAGCATGGATAAAAAGCTTCCCGACGAAAACCACAAACCTCAAAAGTTCTGGCAAATCTTTCTAAAACTTCGGCACTAATAGGTTCAGCACCGTTAAATGCTACTTCCCAACTACTTAAATCTAAAGTTTGAATCTGTTCGGGCTTAATTTTACGGACACACAAATCATAAGCAAAGTTAGGTCCACCACTAGTAGTCCCTTGATGTTGAGAAATAGCTTGTAGCCAGCGCACCGGACTTTGCAGAAACATTAACGGAGACATCAGAATTACTGGAAACCCGCCGTATAAGGGTTGGAGTATCCCACCAATTAAACCCATATCGTGATAAGGAGGCAGCCAGATTACTCCTTTACTTTTTGCTGAATGTCCAAAACATTGATGAATCAGACCGGAGTTATGCAAAAGATTCCGGTGGGTAATCATTACGCCTTTTGGTGTGGCTGTGGAGCCGGAAGTATATTGGAGAAAGGCGAGGGTATTCTCGTTGATTTTGGGTTCTTGCCATTTATGTGCAAAATTATTGGGTATATGGTCAGTTGCTAGCCAGCCTAGATTATTTAATTCTGGGGTTTCTAAGGTACGACGTTCTAAGCTGGATATGATGGATTTTGTGGCTAAGGCGACTTTGGCCTGGCTATCTTGAATAATTGTTTGGATGCGGACTAGGGAACGATTTGGTCTGGGGGGATAGGCGGGAACTGCTACGACTCCAGCATAGAGACATCCAAAGAAGGCGCTGATATATTCTAGTCCCGGTTGATAGAGGAGTAAGGCCCGTTCTCCTGGTGGACATACTGATTGGAGGTAGGCAGCGATCGCTCGTGAACGTTGTTCTAATTGTTGATAGGTGAAGCTAATTGTTTCTGCTTCTCCATCTACTAGAAAGCTATAACCTATTTGTTCGGGATTTTCGGTGGCTCTTTTTTGTAATAAATCTACTAAAGTTTTAATTTTTTTATCTATACTTTTCATTATCTAAAATTTTAGCAATTGGGAAAAATTTCCCTTAATCATATCATTCCTATTCAACTTTTTTTGGAACGTATTTTTAAATGAAAAATTAGCAAGCCAAACATTGATAGAACACATAAAGTTTTCCACATAAATAACCACCAAGGATGCCACCAAGCTCTTGTTTTTACTTCAACAATATCGGATAAGCCAAATAGTAAAAATGTAAATGTGGCAATTATTCTATGTAACCTAACTAAATTACTATTTTTAACTGCAGATACAGCAAAAGCACCTGCAAAAATAAACCAGATTACTGCTTCAATATAGTTACCTGTTGTATAAATGGTCTCTAAAATTTGATAGTGCTCAAGATGTAATGATGGAGTAGTAAAAGTCACTGTCGATCTTCCTCTACTATGCTAACCAGTCCAAAGTGTGCATCTTCAAAAATGCTCAACAATGGTCATATTCATTGTCAATACTTACTAAATTCTCAGACAGATCGTATCATAACAAATTTTGCTAATCATCTCGAAAAAGTTAGCCACGAGCGCATTAATAGTTCATTAAAAACAGAAACTTTGAATTTCCTACGGACTGCTGTGCAAACGCAAGATGTATGGCGTTTTTGCTTGGGCAAAGCTCCGCTGTTTCCTAGCAAAACCTATAGCCTCTCGTAGGGAAAATGTCGCTGAAGAAATTGTGACTGAAACTAGTGTCTAATTGTATTAGTTAATATATTTATTAGGCTAATGAAAAAAGCCGGAAATTAAGAGGCTGTTTTTCAATAATTAATTATTAATTATTAATTATTAATAATTACCTCTCCTTGAAACGGATTGGATTGACTAAAAGGAAAATTTTTTCTCTCTTGGTCGATTGGAGGACAGCGAGGAGACCCGAAGAATGCAGAGCCGCTCCGAAGATCGCCATCCCACCCAACGGGGAAGCTCCGAAGATCGACCGCTTTTTTCTCCTTTAAAGGAGAGGCTTTAAACCTTAATTATTCGGTAAACAAAAGATTAAGTAGGGTGTGTGACGGTACGCTTACCATTTCTGGAATAATTGTCGGTTTTACTGTCACGCACCTTTGCTGTGGGATAGTGCGTTACGTAACACGCTTCGCACCCTACGTGGTTTAATATTTATTTTATAAACACTCTCTAAAAGAAATTAACTTAAAATAATATTACTAATTTTTGCAATTAGACACGAGAAGCATATCTAATCTCTTATAGGTGGGGAAATTTACAAGTATGTCGTTGCGTTTTTGCACTTCGCATAGCATGACCTAGGAAAGCTTTGCGTTAGTCAAGTGGAACGGAGTGTATAGAAGCAATCTTAAAGGTTTGCTGCAACTTTCTATTTCGTTATCTAGTTAGATTTATTCGTGCCTACCTACTTATCCTCAGACTAATATTTGTTGCTAATAACTAGCTCAAATATGCTATTTTATTAGTAAATTATTTGAATGTTAACTCTGGTGTGATTGAATGAAATTCAAGTTTACATTTTCTCCCTTTAATATTGCTAAATACTTAACTTTTGGCGTGATATTTTTAACTATATGCAGTATTGCTATTCAGATTGGCAAATACGTTTTTGATTACCGTGCTGATTGGACAAGATTATTTAACCTCGATCGGGAAATGAATATTCCGACTTGGTATTCGGGTTTAATGTTAATATCTTGTGGCTTGATTATTCGGGGAATATATTCTGCCAAAAAAGCCGAATCTGACCGCTTCTCACGACAGTGGAAAATTCTCTCAATTATCTTCTTTGTTTTAGCACTTGACGAAATAGTTAGTATCCATGAAATTTTGATTATTGATGACTTAGCAGATGCTTTAAATCTTCCGAGTTTCTGGCATTCTGTTTGGGTGATTCCTGGCACAATTTTAGTGGCAATTTTTATCTGGAAATATTGGAGATTTATACGATATTTACCAAAGCCGTTGCGCCGATATTTCCTGATAGCTCTTAGTTTATATGTGGGTGGAGCATTAGGTATGGAAAAGGTAGGAGGTTATTACGATGGAATTGATGGTCAACAGAATTTAGTTTATGCAATGTTAGCTACAATAGAAGAGGTAATGGAAATGATGGGATGTGTGGTTTTTATCTATGGGTTTTTAACTTATTTAGGTGAGTTGAATCCCGAAATACAAGTTAACTTTTACATCAAAAATAAAAATTATCTCTTGAAGAAGGAGTCAGAATACAGGAGTCAGGAGTCAGTAGAAAAATAGAATGGGGATTCAAATTCTAATCTATTTGAAGAAGGAGTCAGAATACAGGAGTCAGGAGTCAGGAGTCAGTAGAAAAATAGAATGGGGATTCAAATTCTAATCTATTTCTCACAACTTATAGAAGATGCGGTTTGTTATACAGATTTATGGAGTGCTTATGACCAACTTTTTCCTAAATTGAGACATAAATCAGTAGGAAAAAAAACTGGTTTAACGGCACATATAGAAAGACTAAATAACACTCTTCGTAAAATAATTTCGAGGTTGGAAAGAAAGAGTTTATCTTTTTCTAAAACACTAGAAATCCATTGAAGTGCAATTTGGTATTTTATATCATGTCCGGATAAGAGCGCGATAAAAAACTTTCTCCTCTTGTTCTTTTTTCTTCCTTTTTATTCCCTCCTGACTCCTCTGTGCTTATTTATAAGTATTCAACCGGACATGATATTATTCATCATTATTATGAGACAATAATTTCTGTGTAATTTTATCGCTACATCTACATGACTACCCAATAATTAATTAGCCGAATTTGATTGATATTAAGTCGGTGGGCATAATTAAAGATCAAATAGTTGTAGGGTGGGCAATGGCTATAAGTATTTTTGTATAAAGGTTTTAGCTGACTACGCGCATTGCCCACATTATGCGTTTATTGATGCTGACCTACTTAATTGTGAGGTTGTTTAACCGGATTTGATCTAACGCTAATCCTGCATAGTTAGTAAATGGACAGAAATAAATAAGTAGTCACACAAAATTAATTACACATATCAAGTAAAATAATATAAGTCATAAAAATCGGTTTAAAAAAGATAATTATTATGAGATTTATTAGAGAATTAAATTCATCAACTATCAAGGTTTTCAAAAGAATGATTAGATACAGTAAACACCGATCTAGTTAGACAGAGAGCTAAATGTATAATTTGAAGTTATCAAAGATTTTCAATTGAGGAACTAATGAAGATTTTCGAGGTTAGTAGAAAAACCAGATACAATTGGTTTACTTTCTGGGAAGACGAGGGAATATTAGGACTATATAATAATCAAGGAAGAGGCAGAAAGCCTAAATTTACACCCCTGGCAGAAAGAGGAGATCAAACAATGGGTAAAATATGAACCAAAACCTTTGAATAAAGTGATGATAAAACTTGAGAAAAAAGGGAAGATAAAAGTTAGCAAATAAACAATAAAAAGAATCATAAAAAAAATGTCAATGAGATGGAAAAGAATGAAGAGAGGATTGAGTAAAAACCCTGATGATTGGGAGGTGCGAGGTAAAGCTACCTATGTGAGAAGAGCTAAAGAAGCCAGATCAAAAAGGAGATATTGATTTAA
>JBARXI010000866.1:0-4410 GCA_049647275.1 Microcoleaceae cyanobacterium | reverse complement strand
ACTATTGCGTATAGTAGAATAGTACATATACTACGTTTGTGATATATTTTTGTCAAGGGTGCTTAAGATAAAACATTCTTAGGAATAAGGGTTGAAACAAAAAAAAGGACAATCACCTCTATAATTCAGTAGTGCAGAATCGACTGGCCATTTGTCTGTGAATTATCAACATTCAACTTATTAATAGATGAAACGACTAATTTCTCTGATTATCAGTTTACTTATTCTGGCATTTATTTACTGGAAGATTGATTTTGCTGGACTGATAAAAGTATTTCAAAAATCTAACCCAGTATGGATGTTTATCAGTTTGAGTATGGTAATACCGTTGACAATTTTAACCGCTTGGCGACTACAACAATTAATGCCAAAAAGCAGGAAAAAATCATCATCTTTCCTAAGTTTTGGAGAAGCAAACCGATTAATTTTAGCAGCCAGTGTATTAAACATGATATTACCCTCAAAAATGGGAGATATAGCCAAAGCTTATTTTATGAAACAACGGGGACATTTAGAAGGGTCTTTATCCTTATCTCTAGTAGTATTTGAAAAAGCCTGCGATTTACTTTCTCTACTATTATGGTGTGTCTTTGGATTGATACTTTATCCTGAAAAAGATTTATTATTTTGGGTGATGACTTTAGGAGTAACTTTGGGATTAATTACAGGATTAATGCTGCTAGGTTCTCGCAAATTTGCTCAGATATTTTTTCGGCTGATACGAGCAATAGCTCCCCAAAAATTCCATATTAAGATTAATAACTTAGAGTTAGGCTGGATAGAAATGCACAGATATTTTTGGCATGACAAACTTCAGCTAACAAAAATTACTGCTACTTCTATCTTTATCTGGTTTGGGCATCTACTACAAATCTGGTTTTTCATCCTTGCCCTAAATGCTTCGACTCCATTTATAACAAATTTAGCATTATCGCCCTTAGCAATTTTAGCCGGATTACTACCATTAACCTTTGCCGGGGTAGGCACTCGTGATGCTGCTTTAATTCTGTTTTATCAACCTTATTTTACAGCTCCAACGGCGGCAGCTTTAGGACTACTTTGCACATCCCGTTATTTATTACCTGCAATTGGTGGTTTACCATTTCTCGGACAATATTTAACAGCTATGGAAAAAATGCAGAATATTCGCAAATCTCAAAATGAAAACTAGATTAGTTATGCACTACTTAGGTAAAAAATATTCAACTTTTTATGGATTAGTATAGTTCTATTTCTTGTAGCTGCTTTTTTCATTGCCATTGCAGAGGGCAAAATAACAAAAGTAGCCTATCGCCTAACCTAGTATGAAATAGGTTAATGTTTGCTACAGATGATTATAGGGAGTGTGGGGACTATGGGTAGATAGCATCATTACTTGTATTTGGTATTTTATCTAAAATTACTTTTTTACTATCTGGCTGAACCAGAAGCTTTTGTGAAATAACTGTAGTATTATTTTTCGTATTTCATATAAAAAATAGGTTTATGTGAAATTTTAGACAGTATCTCTTTGCTAGGAATTGTCACCTCCGTAACTGCTACTGTCACCAATTATCCCAACTTGGTATTAGTAATGTCATTGGTGGGATAGCAGCTTAAACGTAAGTATTTCCTTTCCTTTCCTAGGTCATGCTGCGCAAAGATCATACTTCGCAAACAGCTAGCTTGCAGTCAGCAGTCAGAGTTGAATTAGGATATGGGGGTTAAGAAATGGGAATAATTTTAGAAAGGGATTTGTACTCAGATAATTTTCGCTAAATCTCTCTAGACTAATTCCTCTGACAAAGGCAACAAGGAAATACTTACCGCTCAAGAAATGGGGGCAGACTAGCAGTGCGGGAAGGATTTTACGATATTTGAGGCTTTTTACTGACCGATTTACCCCGGATTATTGAGCGGTTACTCTCAAACTTTTGTCATTTCATTTCTCTGACTAGACTATTTTAATGACTGGTATTTTGTAATTGGGTTTGTTACTTAGTCAACAATAGAAGAAAAATCTGATTTGAGAGTAGGCTAATTTTGATATTGTATGTCGAGGGATGTTCCCTGTTGTTTGCTGGAGTTGAGGATGAAAACTATTAGGGATAAAAAGTTAGGTTTACCAGATTTTAAGTTTTTATTTAAAAGACCGATACTGCCATATCTAATTATTGCTTTTGGGGTGGCTGTGAGGTTAGTGCAATATTTGTCTAATCGTTCTCTCTGGGCGGATGAGGCAGTTTTGGCTTTAAATATTGTCAATCGTTCTTATTTAGAATTGCTCCAACCTTTGGATTATGATCAAGGTGCGCCGATTGGTTTTTTGATAGTAGAAAAATTGGCAGTTCAGATATTAGGGAATAATGAGTATGCTCTGCGTTTATTTCCTTTTATTTGTGGCGTAGGTTCGTTGTTTGTATTTTACGAATTAGCCAAAAAATGGATTCCTAAATCTGCTATTCCTATAGGTTTAATTTTGTTTGCCAGTTTAGAATACTTAGTCTACTATTCAGCAGAAGTAAAACAATATTCTAGTGATGTAGCGATCGCTCTCCTTTTATATCTATTATTACTACCTTTGGTCAAGGCAAAATTGAACTTTGGTCAAATAATTAGATTTGGTTTGCTCGGAGTGATCGCTATTTGGTTTTCTCATCCTTCTATCTTTATTTTGGCAAGTATTGGTGGTAGTGCTTTACTCATTAATTTATGGCAGAAAGACCTGAGTAAAGTCAAAAAATTATTACTAATTTACTCAGCTTGGGTTTTAAGTTTTGTCATATTTTATTTTGTGTCTTTGAGAAATTTAACTGGCAACGAAACTCTAACAACTTCTTGGGGGGATGGTTTTCCTAGTTCCCCATTTGATATTATTTGGATGCTAGATACTTTTGGCAAATTTTTCTATAAACCGTTAGGCTTTAGTAAATGGGTTGATGGGTTAGCTATTATCCTTTTTTTAATAGGTTGTGTTTCCTGCTGGTTGAGAAGAAAAGAAATTTTGTTGTTGTTGCTTTCTCCGTTATTTGCGACTTTTTTAGCCTCATTTTTACACCAATACCCATTTCGGAGTCGTCTAGTTTTATTTCTCACACCATTCGTAATTTTTCTCATCGCAGAAGGTGGAAATTATATTTTGAGAAAACCTAAATATCAAACAATAAAAATGAGCGGTATTTTCTTGGTTATTTTATTGCTGTGGCAACCTGTAGCAAAAGGGATTAATCTGATGAAAAATCCTAAAACTTACTCAGAAATTAAGCCTGTACTGAATTATATAAAAGAACATCAACAACCAGGAGATATTTTATATATTTATCAACGAGGTATATATCAGTTCAAATATTATGCCGAAAAATATGGTTATCAAGAAGATGATTATATTATTGGTGTGGATGACTTAGACAAATATGATGGTGAAGAATTATCGATTGCCGAGATGACAAGATATGAAAAAGATTTAGACAAACTGCGGGGAAATAAGAGAGTTTGGTTATTATTTTCTCATACTCATATTCCAGTAGAAAGGAAATTTTTAAATTATTATCTGAATGAAATTGGTCTGAGAATGGATATCTTTGAAAAAAGAGGATCTTATGTATATTTATATGATCTGAGTTACCGAAATTAGGAGCCTGGATTTAGGATAGGAGAAGTACAAATCTTTGAATAGTTTTGTACTGAGTTTTACTGTAATCATCTTTTTGGAATTTGGTATGAGGAGGATATTGTGTAGAATAATTATTCTATTTCATATAAATTCAGAATTCCTAGACTATGAATGATAGAAAAATGATGCTAATTCTACAACTGCAACAATTTTTAATTCTACGAAATACTCTAAAATTAAGCCAAAATATATTCTGGTTAATTTTGAGCTTAAGTTTGAGAGGAAAGATAATTTGTCAGATTCTTTACTCCAGTGAAACGCCCAAGACAAAGCAGTCTTTTATTTCCCTTGGGAGTCTAGCTTATCTATCTGCTCTGACTAGAGAAATATGGGGAAATTTTAGAAGTGAAATAATATATTATGACTAGAGAAATATGGGGAAATTCTAGAAGTGAAATAATATATGTACTCCGGAGCAAGACTTAGAAAATATTCCGAGCAACTTTGACTTTAAGTTTTGCCAGAATATCAAGACAAAGCAGTCTTTTATTTTCCTTGGGAGTCTACCTTGTCTATGTGCTCTGACTAGAGAAATATGGGAAAATTCTGCAAGTGAAATAATATATGTATTCTGGAGCAAGACTCAAAAAATATTCTGATGAAGTTTGAGAGGAAAGATAATTTGTCAGATTCTTTACTCCGGTGAAACAGCCAAGAGCAAGTTATCTTTTATTTCCCTTGAGGGTCTAGCTTATCTATCTGGTCTGACTAGAGAAATATGGGGAAATTCTGGAAGTGAAATAATATATGTACTCTGG
>JBARXI010000865.1:0-16676 GCA_049647275.1 Microcoleaceae cyanobacterium | reverse complement strand
TCCCCCGACTTGAAGCAACTGGCGTGGTGTTGTAGTGCCTCCTTTGGAGGAGCTGCGCTAACACCCAGTCAGGGTAACACCTGCAAAATAAGCATATGTCATATTTGACTATATTTTTATGAACTATTTAGTGTAAAACTTTAAACAGTTTAGAAATCAAGATTAAACTATGACGAATTTACAGATAGAAAAGTCTACATCTTATACTCGCGAAGATTGGCGAAGAGGTTATGAATCTCAACTCAATGAATATGATTATTGGATTGATGATATAGAAGGTGAAATTCCTGCGGATTTGAATGGTACTTTTTTCCGCAACGGACCTGGTTTATTAGATATTAATGGTCAGGCGATCGCTCATCCTTTTGATGGGGATGGAATGATTTGTGCTATTGGCTTTAAAAATGGTCGTGCCTACTTCCAAAATCGGTTTGTAAAAACGGAAGGATATGTGGCAGAAAAAGCAGCAGGAAAAATTCTTTATCGAGGAGTTTTTGGCACTCAAAAACCTGGTGGTTGGTTAGCTAATATGTTTGACATTAAAGGTAAAAATATTGCCAATACTGGTATTCTTTATTGGGGCAATAAACTTTTGGCATTGTGGGAAGGAGCAGAACCTCATCAGTTAAATCCAAAGACTTTAGAAACTATTGGCATTGATGATTTAGATGGAATTTTAGAACCTGGTCAAGCTTTTTCTGCTCACCCCAGAATTGAAAAAGGAAAGGATGGTAAAGGAGATGTTTTAGTTAACTTTTCTGTGAAACCTGGTTTATCGAGTACCATCACTATTTTTGAGTTTAATAGTCAGGGAAAATTACTCAAACGTTACTCTCATTCAATTCCTGGTTTTGCCTTTTTACACGATATGGTAATTACCCCAAATTACTGTATATTTTTCCAAAATCCTGTTACTTTGAACCCTCTACCTTTCCTATTTGGATTGCGAAGTGCTGGTCAATGTTTGAAATTTTCACCTAATCAACCGACGCGGGTTATTTTAATTCCTCGTGATGGTAGTAAAGACATGAAAGTTTTGGAAACTGAGCCTTGTTTTGTCTTTCATCATGCCAATGCTTGGGAAGAAAATGGGGAGATTTATGTAGATTCTATTTGTTATGACTCTTTCCCACAAGTTGACCCCGATGCTAATTTTAAAGATGTAGATTTTGACTCAGTTCCTGAAGGTCAGTTATGGAGATTTAAGATTAATCTTGCTCAGGAAAATGTGGAAAGTAAAGTAGTAGAAAGTCGTTGTTGTGAGTTTCCAACTTTACATCCGAATAATGTGGGAAAAACTTATCGATATTTGTTTATTGGTGTGGCAGATGTTCCGACAGGAAATGCTCCTTTGCAAGGAATATTAAAGATTGATTGGCAAACTGGAGAACGTCAAATTTTTAGTGTTGCACCGCGAGGTTTTGCCGGAGAACCTTTATTTGTTCCTTTTCCGAATGGGGTAAATGAGGATGATGGTTGGTTATTGATGTTGATGTATGATGCAGCGGAGCATCGGTCGGATGTTGTGATTTTGGATGCTAGAGATTTGAATAAAAAACCTGTGGCGAGGTTGCATTTAAAGCATCATATTCCTTATGGTTTACATGGGAGTTTTACGCCTCATTATTTTGGGGAATAGGTGTTAGGTGGTATAGCATTTATCATAAAGATGAAGTACATTTACGATCCCCCTAAATCCCCCTTAAAAAGGGGGACTTCCGGTTCCCCCCTTCTCAAGGGGGGTTAGGGGGTATCTAAAACTGTATCTCATAAATTAGAGAAGTGCTATAAGTAGTAGTTATTAGGTATTAGGTCAAAGAAAATAATAAAGCAGAATTTATTTTTTTCTTCCTCCCCATCTTATCTACTTACTACTTCCTAAAACCATCAATCTATGTACTTCATCAAGTAGGAAACTGCGTATATCATAATTGATTTGTTAAGCTAAAGGCAGTTCAAGCTAACTTAATATAAAAATTAAAAATTATGAGTAACGACGAGTCTAAATCTGAAATATCGGGAAACACCTTTAATGGCCCTGTAGGTCATGCCAACATTATCAAAGACCACGGCAAAATAGAAGCACATCAATATAACTATTCTTCTGAAGAGAAAAAATCTTTAGCAGAAGCTGCAGCAGAAATTCAGGAATTGTTAGACCAACTTTCTACAACGTACTCTAACCCTGAAGAAGCTAAACAAAAAACAGCAGAAGAAATTGCTACAAAAGCTCAAGAAAATCCTTCATTTAAGGAAAGTCTCAAAAATCTGGGAAAATCTCTAGGAAATAAAGCGGGTGAAACAGCAGTTACTGAGAGTGTTAAGCAATTAATACCTATGGCACTTGCATTACTTTTGTAGAATAATATGGCAATTAATAAAAATCAGATAAAAGGTAAAGGATGTTATTTATTACTCTGCCAATATAGCCGTTTTTACAAGGCGTGAGGTACATCAAAGATCCCCCTAAATTCCCCTTAAAAAGGGGGACTTCCGGTTTCCCCCCTTGTCAAGGGGGGTTAGGGGGGATATCCAGCACTGTATCTCACACTTACTGAGAAATGC
This sequence comes from Microcoleaceae cyanobacterium, assembly GCA_049647275.1. Classification (GTDB taxonomy): domain Bacteria; phylum Cyanobacteriota; class Cyanobacteriia; order Cyanobacteriales; family Microcoleaceae; genus JASJEE01. The sequence continues at coordinate 14,111 of JBARXI010000865.1, read as the reverse complement.
AATGATAATTTTTTGATTAAATTACGAGCCAAATATTAGTAGATGAAAAATGACAAAAGTGCCATCAGGATTGAAAATTTGAAGAGAAATAGTTGAGAGGAATAATTGACTTTCTTCTGGGTTATGTTGAACCAATATAGAAAAACAAAAGTTATGTCAACCAACAAGTCTAAATCTGAAATTTCTGACAATACTATTGATGGAGCTTTTAGTCATGCAAATGTGATTAAGGATAATGGCAAAATAGAATCTCAACAAAATAATAGTACAGTTAGCGATAAGGAAAATAATAATCAAATTATTCAGGGTGATGGTAATATAATAATTCAAGTCAATAAAATTCCTTCTACAGCAGACATATCTGAAAAAGTAGCAAATCTCAAAGAAGAGACACAGATATCATTTATGATTTCTGGCACAGGCGGCAAAAAACTTCAAACTACATTAAAAGCATTAGAAAAACATCTACAAGGATTAGCTGATGATGTAACAATGACAATTATTGATGTTGATGAAGGAAGTTTAAAATTTGTCTTACAAGGTACTCCGGAAGGTCTAGAAAGAATTGAAAGATTATTTAATTCAGGGGAATTAACAGAAATATTTGATGTGCCAATAGAAAGTGTTGAGTTTATCGAGCCTGAGAAGGAAAAATTGGCATTTACAATTACTGGAGATATTTCTTATACTGATGTGGCAAAACTTAAAGCTGAGGTTACTGGAGTTGATGAAAAAGAACTATTAATTCAGAAAATTAGAACTAATGGAGGTAAGAAAAAATTAAACCTCAGTGGAGCAAACCTCAGTGGAGCAAACCTCAGTGGAGCAAACCTCAGTACAGCAGACCTCATTAAAGTCTACCTCACTCTAAGCAGAGCAGACCTCATTCGAGCTAACCTCAGTAAAGCCAACCTCATTCGAGCCAAACTCAGTGGAGCTAACCTCATTGGAGCTAACCTCAGTAAAGCCAACCTTAGTGGAGGCATCCTCAGTAGAGCAAACCTCATTGGAGCCATCCTCAGTGGAGCTGACCTCAGAGGAGCCATCCTCAGAGGAGCCATCCTCAGTGGAGCAAACCTCAGTGGAGCAAACCTCAGTGGAGCTGACCTCAATGGAGCTGACCTCAGTACAGCTAACCTCAGTGAAGCCGAATTAAGAGATAGTAAAGTAATAAACACAAAATTCAGCAGTAATAGCCCAGGAATGAATGAACAACTAAAACAAGACCTTATTCAACAAGGAGCAATTTTTGAAGATTCTTTGGAAGACCCAGTATTAACTCCAATAGGTCGCTAATATTAGCCACAGTTTAGTTTAAAAGTTGGGAGTATCGTCCAAAACTCCAAGCAAAGTTAATCAAAGTATCTCACCCTAATTAATTAACAATATCAACCGGATATAAACTGTTTTTTTAGTCTAGCGATCGCTCTACTATTTCTCAGAAACTAATATTAAGCAGCAACAGTAAATTGAGTTGAAAAATATCGCAATATTCTGTCGGGTTACTCAACAGCTCTATATGAGTTTTTGTTGGGTTTATCTTTCAGATAAGCTCCGCTAACGCTGTCGCTTAACCCAACCTACAAATTACTGAAATTCATCCAAAAAACTGCTCATATTTATTATGATTACCAATCCAAAACCATGTAATTGTATCCTGTTGTAAAATTCCAATGGCGCGGTAATTTCGGGTAATTCTAACTGACCAAATATCCTCATCGCGATTAATACATTTAAAGTGCAAAGAAGGATGAAAAGGATTATTTGACCACAAACGATAAGCTTTTCGTGTAGCTTGGCGAATTTCTGGCAGAAGGGCATTATATTCTGACCAAAAAGACGGTAAAGTAGCAGACTTCATAACTTATCATAATCCATTACTTGCCCCTTTCCTTGAGCAATTTGTTGTTGAGCAAGTCTCGCTACTTCTACTAATTTATTTTGTGTTTTCTCAAAAGATTTATCCCACTGTAATTCATCTTCCAAATCGGCAATATATTCTCGTAGATGCTCAATAATTTGCTCCTGTTGTGCATCAGGAAGGGATTCTAAAATTTTAACAACTGTTGCTATATTTTCCCGTGACATTTTTGTTATAAGTGGTACAACTTAATAAATATAGTTGAATCATAACACTATTTATCAACCTTCTCCTGAGAGATAAAATGCCCATATCTGGCAAATCTTCTCCCAACCAAGTAGGCCAAAAATTATTCCCACTGCTCCCTTTGAAGGAGTAGGGAGATATGGAGGAGGTTTTTTTATCACTGATTATCCGGACATGATATATATAGCTGTACTTTCTTGTCACCCTGTAAGCTAACTTTAGCTTTTCATTAATTGATAATGGATAATGAACAATGGATAATTACCTCGGGTTTTAACCGAGAGGATTGAATATAATGAAATCTCAAGCGCACTTTTTTCTCCTTGCTCATGAGAGGCTTTAAACCGAATGGATTAATTATCAATTATCAATTATCAATTATCCATTGGTAAAATAGAGAATATGTAAAATCTCTACCAAATGCCAAAGAAAATCAGGGAACTCAAGCAAATGCTTCGCCAAGCAGGTTTTACAGAAATACCAGGCAAGGGAAGCCATACAAACTGGATACATCCTCTTTATGCTGGGAAACTCACAGTTTCAGGTCAGGACAAAAACGATGCTAAACCCTATCAAGAAAAGAATGTACAAAAAGCTATTGATGAAGTAGAAGGTAATTTTAATGATAATCAAACTTAAATATCAAATGATAATTCAATGGTCAGAAGAAGATAATTGTTTTTTAGTTAGTTTTCCGGACTTCCCCGGACAACAATGGCGGACTCATGGTGAAACTTATGAAGAAGCAGTTAAGAATGGAACTGAAGCTTTAGAGTCTTTGGTAATAGCCTATCAACAAACAGGCGAAACTCTTCCGGAGCCAACTATCAATAAAGCAGCGTAGTTAATAGTAGTTAATAATAGACTTATTGCGTGAAAAAGAATGTAGAGACGTTCCATGGAATGTCTCTACAAGGGTTTTAAAAAAGGAATATTTAATTTCCGCTAGATGTCTATTTACTCACCTAATCAAAAAATCACTATTTTCCAACGCCGGAGAATTATCGAGAGTAGCAAATAAACCACCATTTCCAAAACCATTTGTCATCCCATCTGAGTTATAAAATAAATTGCCATTATTCTGATTATAAACAATCACCCCAGTTGCTCCTGCCGCCTCCCCATCACTACTGACAATTTCAAATTCTTCAGCAATACTAAAACCTTCTCCCGCCACACTGCCAATATTTGTAAATGTACGTTTATCTAACAATATTAAATCGTTATGCTCTTGCCGAAAATCAGTAATAATATCTCTACCAATATCCTCCGCTTGATAAGTTCGGTTACTATTAAAAATAAATCTATCTATACTCGCACCGCCAGTAAGAGTATCGTTGCCAGGCCCACCATTTAAGCGATCGCGACCAAACCGACCCTCTAAAATATCGTCACCTGCTCCTCCTAATAAAATGTCATTTTCTCTACCTCCAATAAGTGTATCTTCGCCACCCACTCCTAATAAAGTATCCTCACCTCTGGCACCCCTGAGTTTATTATTACTATTGTTGCCTGCCATATAGTTCGATAAAGAATTACCCGTACCATCAATATTTTCTCCGTCTGTCAGTGTCAGGTTTTCAATGTTGTCTGTTAAACTATAGGTAATGCTAGACTGGGCTATATCTGTGCCTGCATTAGAGTCTTCGATAATTACATCTCCAATATCATTAATAATGTAAGTGTCGTTACCCAGACCACCTAACATAGTATCTGCACCATTAGTGCCTGTAAGAGTATCGTTGCCTGGTGTACCAATAAAGTTATTGTCAGTGGGAGGCAAAGATGTGGGGGAAAATTCATAAGCACCAATATCGCTAATAGTGCTCCCATTTTCATCTCCATCCACAGGACGAGGGTTGCCCAACTGGTCTGTAGTTGTTGCATTTGTGTTGATACCTGCATCAATGGCAGGACTATTTGCTGATAGGGGATGAATTAAAATATTGTTGATTTCTTGCAATTCTCCCAATAATGGGTCGGCGAATGTTACCCCGGCTGTAATTTTAGTATCATCAGAATTAAGTTCATTGGATTGAATATTACCACCACCATCATTAAATTGAGTACCTGTGTGATGATTAATATTCCAATTATTTCCACCATTGTTAGCTACGTTATAAGCAACAATGGTATTTTTCAAAGTAGTATTTGCGCCTCCACCCCAAAATCCTCCACCTTGAAATCCGGCATAATTATTGGCTATAGTTGTATTAATAATATTAGTAGAATTATCGCCGTTTGTTAAACTTATTGCTCCTGCTAAACCATCATTGCCATCTTCACTTTCTGCCCGGTTTTCGGAGAAGGTACTATTAACAATTTCAGTTGGTGCATTTTCGCCTATCCATAAACCACCACCTTGACTTAAAGCAGTATTATTAACAAAGCTAGTATTACTAATAGTTAATTCGGCATTACCTGCTCTAATTCCACCGCCCAAAGCATCACCTGTAGAGTTATAAATTACCTGATTATTAATGATTTGACTATTTTCAACAATTATTTGGTCGGGAGGATAACCAAATAGAAACATTCCTCCACCTTGCCCTGCTCCTTCGTTATTTTCAAACCGACTATTACTAATTTTAATTGTGCCAGAAGTTAAACCATCATTATTACTCGCACCATCAGTATAAATTGCTCCGCCATAGCCTCGATCGCTATCTTTTCCAGGGGTGGAGTTGTTATTCATAAATGTCGAGTCTTCTATTGTTAAGTTACTTAGAAGGTTATTAATTGCTCCCCCGTTAATTCCCGTATTATCTCTAAATTCACTCCCTGTTACTGTAAGATTACTTTCACTCCAAATTAAAATTCCACCACCACCATGTTCGCTTAATTCACCAGAAGTATCTCGAATTGCTTGACTGGCATCATTATTTTCAAATTCACTGTTAATAATAGTGGCATTACTTTGAAATCCGCTATAAATTGCACCGCCTCCTAAACCACCTGCTGTATTGTTAATAAATTTGCTATTTTCTACAGTTAAGCTGCTTTGTTGTTCGGTACGAATTCCGGCTCCGGCTCCTTCTTTGTCTACAGCAGTGGTTTTTCCATCAGCAATAATTAGATTTTTAATTGTAAGACTGGTGGGTTGAAAATCTGGAGTCGATTTTAAGTCAATTACCCGTGAAATATTATTCCCACTAATAGTTAAATCGGTGGCATTTACACCATTAATATTTAAGTCTTTATCTATTTCTAGTTGACCAGAAGTTAGGGTTATTTTCTGATTAGCTAAACTGGGATAAAATAGGATAGTATCTCCTGAGTTAGCAGTGGCGATCGCTTGTCTTAAGGAACCTGTTCCATTATCGTTATTATTGGTAACTTCGAGCGTGGCAAATATACTTTTATAGGTTGCCATTACTTCTGGCAGTAATGGATTTTTGGCTGTAATTTTTCCTGTGGCAAATCCTAAGTTCCAGTTTCCTCCTAAAATTTTACTTCCTGTTAAGTTAACTGATGCAGCAATATTTACTCCTACTATCTGACTGAGTTTATGTACAAATTCTGCGCCGATATTTGCTGCTACATTACACCCATAAAGTAAAATATTTGCTGTTTTAGTTAGTGCTTTTTTCCACTCTTGTATTTGGTGGTTTTCAGAGATTAAACTGTTTTGGTTGAGAAAGGTATTTCCTAATTGTAAGTTGCCTGGGCTGCCGTGGGAAAATATGTGAATTGCGTCTATTTTGTTTTGATTAATTGTTTTGGTTTGTAATGTTTTGGTAATTTGCTCTATACCATTTTTTGTTTGGTCTAGGATAATTACTTCTACATCATTGATTACTCCTGTAGCCAGAAATTGATAGTTGTTTAAATGAGCATCGATAAAAACTAGAGATGTTGACTGAGGCTGAATTTTATTGTAGGTAGATAACATTTTTAATACTCTATTAAAAAATTTAGTATGTAATGTGTAAATACATCCTGATGGTAAGTAAATCAGAAAATTTTTGACATGATAATATATATAGCAATCCTGTTTAAGTCGTGAATTTTTCTAGGTAGTATATCAATTTTAAAAAAGAATTTTACGAATAATTGGGGTGATGAAAAAACTTTACACGAGATGTTTTTTTGACTAAAAAATAAATTTTGACCTAAAAATGGTATGGAAACCATTCATTCTGTACGTCGCCAATCCGACGGCTCCCCTACCTGAATCCTGAATCCTAATAAATAGCCTATTGTAGTAAACATTTATCAAATTGCTAGTAGGTGCTAGGTGCTCAGTATAATCCGCAAATAAATACAATGTAATTTCTCACAACTTCTACGCGGAGTTCTATAGCAATCTGCGGTAGAGGTTTAAAAAATATCCTGTAAAAAATTAATTAATAGGGGTAATAGTTTCAGGATTTTTATCTATTTTGGAATTGTTTACCGAATAATTGTTTAAAGCTTCTGCCTGGCTGCGCCAGTAGCTGTCGCTAGACAAGCAGCAAACAAGAAAAATTTTCTTTTTAGTCAATCCTATCCCTTTTAAAGAGAGGTAATTAATAATGAATAATTATTAATTATTCATTGTTGAAAAATGATTTCGTACTGCTATATAAAATGAAAAATTCTTGATGAGTTTTTTTGCTAAATAAAATTTGTATAATTACTGAATTCTAGCTGTTTTTGATAATTCTTGTTTGTAAAAATACAGTTATAGAAGTCTTCAATAAGTCGTGAGGAAGTTTGTCACGACCAGAAAAATTTAATCACAAGTATTCAAACTAATATTAACCTAATATTCTGTCCGGATAATTAAGCAGGCACACAAAATTAATTGCCTATTTTTATCATAAAAAGATATCCTTAGCTCAAAAGAAGCAAAATGGTGATTTAGATGAGATTTATGTTGAGAATTAAATACCGAGACTAAAAAACTTTTAGAAAGCAATAAGTTGGTAAAGTAAATTTCCTCAAGTGAGAGACTACAGCTCTATGTATACTGTCGAGTTATCAAAAATTGTCTATCAATGAATTAACGTTAAGATTTGGAGTTAATAGAAAAACTAAACTATATATAATTGGTTAACTAGATGGGAAGAACGACAAATAAAAGGAATCTACAATCAAAAAGGTAGGGGAAGAAAACCGTGGGTAAAATCAGGAGCAAAAGCAACAAGTAGAAGAGTGAAAGAGCAATTAACAATTAACAATTTTCATGTGACGAGGTGTCGCGCATGCTGGCGAACAACTGGGTTTTACATATTGCGGAAGCTTTGCGCGGAGCGACATGAATGCTTCGACGTGACAAACGGAAAACAATTAATAATTACCCCTTCTTAAAACGGATAGGATTGAAAATTAAGGATTTTTTTTTGATTTTATCCCCTGGAAAGGGTCGGCTTTAAACCTGAATTGTTTAATAATTAAGAGTTAATAATTAATTATTCGGTAAAATCTGCCACCTGAAAGCCTCAAAAAAGTTAAACTTAAAATCAATAAAGAGTGGAAAATAAATCTAAGTAAGGAAACCATAAAAAGAATCATAAAAAAGTTAGACATTCCAGAGAAAAGAATCAACAGAGGAATGAGTAAAACCCCTGATGATTGGGAACTAGAAGTAAAAAAAACCAGACAATAACAGCTGAAACAGCAACCTAAAACAGCAGAAATAGTAATCAACAGAAGAATGAGTAAAACCCCTGATGATTGGGTAGTAGAAGTAAAAAAAACCAGACAAGAACAGCTAAAACAGCAAGCTAAAAAAGCAGAAATAGACTTAAGATATTTAGATGAAAGAGGATTTTCTTTGAAGCCATATCTTCCTGACTGATAACTGATAACTGATAACTGATAACTGAAATAACGGATGGTTAGAAAAATCAGAAAAAATAACCCTCAAGAGTTGCCAAAATAAAATAATTAATGTTCTGGGATGAATGGGATGTAAAAATTAACTAAATTACCAAATACTTAACTGGAGTAATTGACAGTGAAATAGTCATTAATTTTTTAGAGAAGTTTAGTCAATATTTAGCTAAACTCTTGCTCTGTAATTCTGGAGAAAGCTTCAATCCATAGGAGCGATAAAATGCTCAAAAAATTAGAAGAATAGATAGAAAAAAAATTAGAGATATTTTGGTCACCAACTTACTCACCCAAGCACAACTTAATCGAAATTATCGGGAAATTTATGAAGTATGAGTAGATGAAAGTTGATGCTTATGCTTAACTATAAATCGAAAAGCTTTCTTAACTATCTCAAAAAAGTGCTTGACAATTTTGCTCAAGAATATGTAATTAATTTTGTGTAGGTGCTTAAGTATAATAAAACTTTCTTATACTCTTCCCTCCTGACTCCTCAATCATACGATAACTAATTAGCCGGATTATATATCAGCTCTAAAACTGGTAGAGAATTAATATTTTCTTCTTACTCTGTTTGAGCATTAGCTGTAGGCAACAAATTGAGGAAAGGTAATGGCAATAAAGTAGACAGATTAGTAATAACTACCAACAACCATAAATTATCAAAATTTGTTTCTGTAACTCCTAACCAGTGAGTTAATAATGCACCACCTTCATGTGAAATAACTCCACCTAAATTATTAATCGACATTAATAAAGCAAATAAAGTTGCTTCCACTCCCAGGGGGCAAAGTCTAGCAGCTAAAACTAATACAGGCATAAAAGCAATTTTCCCCATAGCTGCCAGAACTAAACTATCTCCTAAACTAAACCAATGGTCATCGATACCCAAAGCACGATTAGTATGAGTAACTAATAATAAAGTAGTCATTCCAATAACTGCAGAAATAACCGTGCACCATCCGAAAATTTTCCGAAAAGGAACTGATTTTAAAAACCGTTGAAATAGCCAAACACCAACCAAAGCAGCAATACTGGTTACTAACCTTATCCTGCCTAAAAATTCTGGTTGAAATCCTAATTCATTTGTGGAAAAGTAAAAGAAAGCAGACTCAGAACTTGGGGTAGCTTGCCAGATAAGTATAAAAGCAGTTGGTAATAGAATTGATTTTTTTGTTACTGCTTGTTGTACTTGTTTTACTTGATATTTGAAATTGTCAAAGTCAATCCCAATACTAACTTTTTCTTCAGCAATTAACCAAGGTACAAAAGAAATAATTAAAGGAAAAGTAGCAGTAATTAAAAATACAGTTTGATTGCTCAAATGTTCTAGTAAATAACCACTAAAATAAGCCGTTATTAGTCCTCCGAATGCTGAGGCAGCCCAACATAAAGACTGTAGGGCACCTGTAGTGCTGAGAGATTCTTTTTGGACTCTTTCAACAACTAGGGAATCAACTATTACATCGCCAATAGCAATAGATAAAGAACTCATGGCGATCGCTCCCGTTGCTGCTAGTGGGGTATGCACCCAGTTTGCCAATGCGACCCAAGAAAAGGCCCCCAGTATTCCTGAGAAAATCATGTAAGGTCGTCGTCGATAGCCTAATATTGGCACTCCATCGGAAATGAAACCAAAAATGGGTTTAATCATCCAGGGTATAACGACGATGCCAAACATTGCCGATACTTCAGCCGGACTCATGCCCAATTCATCTTTGAGAAAGAAACTAACCGCAAGACTTCCTAACCCTAAAATGCCTTGGACAAAGTAAACGAGTAATATGGCTATGAGTTCTGGTGTCGGCTCGTTCCCAAAAAATACCTTCTGTTTGAGGAATTCTTTGAGTTTGATTAAGCCTTGAGAGGATATGAACATAAGTGAAGGCTGATTAAGATTTTTTAACCAATATTATCTTATCTTAAACACTACTTTTTGGAAGATTTATGGCCAATAGTGGGACAAATTTATATCAAAAGTATGAAAGATATTTTTATTATCTCTATAAGTATGTATCTCTGATTTTTTTTACATTTTTGCAATATTTATGAGCTAAAATTGAGTCTATTTAAAAGCATCAACTGTAGTTTGATAGGACACAGCAACTCTACCTGTAGCACCTAGCGTATAACGCCCAAGTGTTGCGTAAGTCCTGTTTGAATTAAAATAGTTTAAAATATTATAAGTAGTATCCAAAATTTTCATAAATTATTATCAATGACTAAGTTTTTAGCGCCTTTTCAAAGAGAGGTAAAATGGGAGTATAAAGATAAAGGTGTAAATGTGGTGATTCCGCCCAAATTAGAAGCAGCAGGTAAGTTTTCTTGAGGAGTAGCAAAAATTAAGATTAATCATCAAATTCAATATATTGACTCTTGAGAAAAAATTGGGATATTAATCAACCAAAAGCACCAGAAAATTATCATCAATAAATAACCCAGAGTGAGTTTGAAATCCCGATTAATCATCAAGTTCAATATATTACATATTCAGAAACATCTTGAGATATTAATCAACCACAAGTATCAGAAAATTATCATCAATAAATAACCCAGAGTGAGTTTGAAATCCCGATTAATCATCAAGTTCAATATATTGACTCTTCTGAAAAATCTTTAGATACTAATCAAGCAAAAGTATCAGAAAATTATCATAACGAAATAACTGATAAGACTGAGGAATTAGTCCGGTTTAAAGTAAACGAGCTGCATGGCTATAAAAACAAAGAAGGAAAAATTATAATACCACCTATTTATGTAGCAGCTTGGCAATTTCCTGAAGGCCTAGCACTTGTAAAACGAGACTTAAAGTGGGGTTATATAAACTATAAGGGAAAAGTTGTTATTAATTTTATCTACGATTTTGCCGATAGTTTTAGTCAAGGAATAGCAAGGGTAATGCTAGACCATAAATATGGTTATATCAATAATTGCCGAGAAGAAGTTATTCCAATTTGTTATGATGAGTTGGGAAGGTTTAATGGATAAATTACATTTTTTAAACCAGGAAAAAACAGGGGATTTTTTAATAAAAGGGGGGAAGTAGTGGCAAAACCTAATAATCAAGATTTACCAAAGCAAAAACAAGGCAGACTAAAATGTCAATCTGCAAAAGCAGAGCCAAATACAATAACAAAAAAAACATTAGAAAATACAAGCTATTCAAAAGCCAGAAGAAAACGCAAAAGAAGTAACAGCAAAGTCAATGATTAAAATATTCCCTAGATATACCGACCTTTTTACAGCCAAATGAAAATTATTATTTTGATTCAGGTGATGGTATTTCTACTCCCAGATTCCTTCCTATTTCCTGCCTTATAGAACCCATTTTATATCTATATAATTATCATAGTTAAGTCTTTTAAACATCAATTTTGAGGAAAAATCTGCTCTGTTTGTGGAATTTTTCTTTATTACCTCTCCCCACATCTTCCCTCTTCTCTCCTGACTCCTGTCTCCTGGCTCCTAACTAAAAAAATTAACATTGACAAAGATACCAAATGGTTTCTATAGAACCAATTTGAGATATATATAATCATCATTGGCAAGTATTTTAAGCATATGTTTCAAGCAACTCGTCGCCGTTTAGCAATCTGGTACACAACAGTCACAGCCATCTTATTACTAATATTTGCCACAGGCTTTTATCTATATTTCCGCACAACCCTAATCGAACGTATTGATGACACCTTGCTCCATGTAGTAGAAGTAGTAGAGCGATCGCTAGTCATCGAACCTATCCCCATATCTCCTACTGAAAATAGTAAAAAATTTCGTGTCAACCTCGAAGCCAGCTTTCGAGATAATGCCAATACTGTAGAAGATGACCACATCGATCTCGAATGGTTTAGCCCCACGGGAAAACTGCTGTGGTCAACATTTTCTGAAGCTCTAAATATTCCCATACATTCAAACCGCACCGGCGAAACGATACGAATAACTCCCCACTCAGAAAAAGTTGAAACGCTCAAACAACAAACCACCGACAATACCTTACTACTGCGACAGTTGACAGATAGAGTAGAAATTGGTCGTCAAGTCTTAGGATATTTGCGAGTTAGTCATCCTTGGTTTGAAGTAACAAAGCCAATTCGCCAGTTAATGCTAGATTTAGGTATCGGTGCTTGTTTAGTAATAATTTCAGTGGGGGCCATTGGTTGGTTACTTTCCGGATTAGCAATACAACCAGTGCGCGAGTCTTATCAACATTTGAAAAAGTTTACTGCTGATGCTTCCCACGAACTCAGAAGCCCTATAGCGACGATCCAAACTAATGTGCAGGTAGCTTTAGCAGACCCAGAATTAGATTCATCCGAACATCGGCAACAACTGCAAGTAATTGAAAGACTAACTCGTCGGTTGGGGCGGTTGGTGGATGATTTACTATTTTTGGCGCGTCAAGATAGTGGGATAGTGCAGTCACAGTTTTCTCCAGTACCCTTAGATGCTTTATTAATCGAGGTAGTAGAGGAACAACAGACGATCGCTACTACCCAAGGTGTAAGTCTAGACTTAAAAATATCCCTGCCCGATCTTAATGAAAATGGTTCTGAAACTGTTGATAGTAACAACTATGAGTGGAAATTTCACAACAATCAATATCAATCTACAGACACTCAAAATCCTGTTGCAGAGGAAGATATTACACTCAAAGGAGATTGGGATCAATTAGCTAGACTCTTTACAAATCTGATTAGTAATGCAATTGAGTATACTCCATCTGGTGGTCAGGTAGTAGTAGAGTTGCAGCGTCTGGCAAAACCCAAGAAGCAAATTTTGAGAACTCACAAAGGGGAAAATACTGATTATGCTTCAGGTAGTGAGGTAACTTCTAAAGGTTGGCCAAATCTCAAATATGATTCTTTGCAGATAATCATTAAGGATAATGGTATTGGCATTCCGACCGACGCACTGCCACATTTATTCGATCGCTTTTACCGAGTAGACCCGGCTCGTTCCCATCGCGGTACAGTGGGGTCAGGTTTAGGATTAGCGATCGCTCTGGCAATCGTAGAAAATCATCATGGCCATATTAAACTAGAAAGTAGTCCAAAAATGGGTACTACAGCCACAATAATTTTACCACTACATCCCAATCATTAAATAATGTCACACCTTATGTGAAATAATCATCTGAAGTTATTCTCAATTAAACTTTTCAACTTATACAATTTTACTTTTAACTTTTAACTTTTGACTTCCGTGAATATGGAGCAGATGATGATTCAACAATACCTTCCTAAATTTGTTAAAAATACTTCTGTCATTAGTGCCATTTGTAGCAGTTTAATGACGGGATTAATCACAATGTCCCAAGCCGGAGGGCCACCACCAGGTACGACTAAGCCTCCTACTCAGCCTTCGACCGAAGAATCTACTGAAGTTGAATCTGAGACAACAGAGCCTACTCGTCGCCAACGCCCGGGGGCTAATCAACAAGAAGATAATTCTGAGCCTCCTACTGGCGGTGGAAAACCCGCGGAGGTGGAATCTGAAACAACAGAGCCTACTCGTCGCCAGCCACCAACTACCGAGTCTGCTCCAACTCCCCAGTCAGAAACAACTGAGCCTCCACCCAAATTTCCTGAACCTGCAGGTAGGGTTGCACCTGTAGAAAACTTGACTACTCTGCGATTAATCAATCAAACGGATGCTGTTATTAGTTATCAGGTGATTGGTGGCCGACATCGGACTTTAGGAGAAAGGTCAGTGGTAGAGCTATCTGAATTGCCTGTTCCACTTACCTTAACCTACCAACGTTCTGATGGTGGACTATTATTGGTACGTCCTAGGGGTATTTCTCCAGGAGTATTAGAGGTTAGGTTTAATGCCACAGAAGATTTTGATTTAGATACCAAGTCACTGAATATTAATGGTAGAGGTGGAGTGTTTTTGAATTAGGTTAAGACTCAAAAGTTTAAGGGAATAGCAAATAATAAATTATCCAATTCTTGGACTCCCCCTACTATCTATAGCGCTACGCGCAAGTCAGAAGTCTGTCGGGGTAATTTCGGACCGAATGCTCCGCAAACATGAATTACCCGTACTGTAGGGGTAATTCATGAATTACCCCGACTGAAGTAATCCCTGACTGAAGAATTACCCCGACTGAAGTAATCCCTGACTGAAGAATTACCCCGACTGAAGTAATCCCTGACTGAAGAATTACCCCGACTGAAGTAATCCC
>JBARXI010000864.1:0-6857 GCA_049647275.1 Microcoleaceae cyanobacterium | reverse complement strand
CAAGAATTAGCCATACTTGAATTGGTTGATTTATCGCCAGAACACCCCTTGAAAAATCTGGCACTAGAACAGGTTTCTATTTGGCAAATTCATCTAGAAACAAAACAGAAAACAGAATTTAACTAATGAGGAGAGATAATTAATTATGAATTTATCGCCAGCTTATCTCAACTGGCGCGAATATGTTAGGCAAGAAGGGTGTCAAGAAGAACGAAAGATTGTATTGGAAAGCTTGCTATAAACTCGATTTAGCGAACTCGAGCGAGAGTGATTAGCAGTTGTAGAAACTTTGTTAAAGTTGTCTGCTGATGAATATGCTCAAAGGCTACTTCAAATCTCTAATTTATCAAGGTTTGAATTATTGGAGTTAATTAAAAATGAATAGTCATAGGGAGAAAATTGAACCTAAAAATGCTTCCCGATCTAATTTTTAACTCCCCTGAGCGAATTAATCTAGAAACAAAGAAGAATTTAACTAATGAGGAGAGAGAATTAATTATGAATTTATCACCAGCTTATCTCAAATGGCGTGAAGATGTTAGGCAATAAAAGCTTCAAGAAGAACGAAAAATTGTACTGGAAAGTTTGCTAAAAACTCGATTTAGCGAACTCGAGCGAGAGTTATTAGTAGTTGTAGAAACTTTGTTAAAGTTGTCTGCTGATGAATATGCTCAAAGGGTACTTCAAATCTCTAATTTATCAAGGTCTGAATTATTGGAGTTAATTAACAGGTGAATATTAGAGTTTAAAATATTTCCAGACCTGAAGTTATATGAAATATGAAAAAGAATGCTGCCGAAGATCGTTCAGACCTCCATATCCCCCTAAACCCTGAAACTTAAAAAGGTGGGAACTGCTAAAAAAGGGGGGTATCTGTAGCAAAAATTTTATATTTTATATTAGGTTACGAAAAAAATGGTTTAGAGCAAGTAGACTCACATCAGGAAAGCAAAAAAATTATCCTAATTGAAACACAAAGTGCCCTTTAATGAATCTCTATAAATTTATTTATGGGGATTCTATTCTTACTTCTTCAAAAAAACTATCTGTATCTTCAACCAAATAATCGAACAAAATATCAGCAGCTAATAAATTTCCAGCACTATTCCAATGAGGTTCCCGAAGTAAGTATAAAGGACGAGTCTTTTGTTCTCTTCTAAATCTATCCAACATATCTATATAAGGAATTCCATTAGCCTCCAAATATTTCCTCAAAATCTCTTGCTGACAAGTCAGATTATAAGACTCTCGCTTCAAATCATCATATTCGGCAAAAATATCATTCAATAATTCATCATTAACTTGATATTCATCGGGATAAATTGCCACCACAAACTTAATATTTTGAGATTCTAATAAGGCTTGCATTTCTGAAATACTGTCAAAAATATAGTTAATATTATCGTCTCGCTTACCCTCAAGTAAATCTCTAATCTTACAAAACTTGAGCCGACTTTTTTCTACCCGCAGAAAAGCTTTTTCAGATAAAATTCCCGGTGACTTTTCCCGTTCAATAATTGGAGCTGATGCTAAATTTAAACCAGCCACTAGAGAACTACTAGATAACTGGGCAGAATCCTGTTTAGCCCTTTGTAATTCTTGGTAAACTTTATATTTCTGCTGTAAAAACATCAAAAATCTAGACTTACCAATAATCGGATAACCAAAAATAATTAATTCCTCTTCCCGATCTATATCTATATATATGCCATTAACAATAATTCGTTTTCTTTCTGGGTCAGCATCCCGAAAATCATTACCAACAAAAAAACCCAATACCACCAAATCAGGATTATATTGCAACCCATACTTTTTCAACATAGCTAACTGTTCCCCAGTATGAGTACCTGGATAGCCAACATTAATCACATCAACTTGCTGTTTGCCATAATAATTCTCAAACTTTTTCTCCAACAAAGCCGTATAATTTCCCTCCTTTCCACCAGCCCAATTAAACGAATCACTAACTATTAACAAACGAAACTTATTCGGTTTTTTTTGTAGGGGATAATCTCTATCGTTAAAACCAAATTGATTATTACCATTAATATAAGGTCGTACTCGAAACCCTAAATCTGAATCGTACTGATAGAGACCTTTAAATAGATATGGCTCCAAAACAATCATCACAATTTCTACCAAAAATAGAGGTATAATTATCCAGGTAAATGTTAATAATAAAAATGTCTTAAAATTTTTCCAGTTAATCAATTTGAGGTATTTTGATAACATAATAGAGAATAAGGAATAGGGAATAGGGAATAGGGAATAAGGAATAGGGAATAAAAAATATAGCACTTCGCGCTGGTATAGTTTCAAATTGAAAGAACTAATCAAGGAATTTTTATATAATTAACTTTCTTCCCTCCCTATTGTCTCGTAGCACCATATATCTGAATAGACTAAGATA
Source organism: Microcoleaceae cyanobacterium (assembly GCA_049647275.1). Lineage (GTDB taxonomy): Bacteria > Cyanobacteriota > Cyanobacteriia > Cyanobacteriales > Microcoleaceae > JASJEE01. The sequence continues at coordinate 4,447 of JBARXI010000864.1, read as the reverse complement.
ATAAATTGTTAAATTTTGCCATCCTGACTCCTGGCTCCAGTCTCGCTGACTCTTGACTCCCGGTTTTGAAAATCAACTTAAAAATCTTATGACCAAAAAATAGGGTCAATAGCCTGAAAAAAGTAAACTTCAGTATTTCGGTGCCTCTGGCTTTAGCGGTCGGTACTGATAACTGATAACTGATAACTGATAACTGAAATGACACTCTCATCTATTACCAGACTACTGGGGCGATCGCCCTTAACAACCGAACTCCTAAACAAACTCCAACAACACCAATGCCTACAACTCAACGGCGCTTCCCGTTTACCCAAAGGCTTAGTTGCATCTACCCTTGCCCAACAACAACAGCAAAACTTGTTCATTATCACTGCCACATTAGAAGAAGCGGGACGGTGGTCGGCACAATTAGAAGCAATAGGATGGCCAACAGTTCATTTTTATCCCACCTCAGAAGCATCACCCTATGAAACCTCGCACTCCGAAGAAATGATTTGGGGACAAATGCAGGTATTGGCAGACTTGCTGAGTGGGAATGCGCCAGAAAAGGCAACCGACAACGGCAATAGTAGCAATAAAGCAAAAATGGCCGTGGTAGCAACAGAGCGATCGCTCCAACCCCATCTACCAACAGTTAAAAAATTTCAACCATACTGCCTAACACTCAACCCAGGTATTACCAGTGACTCCAAAACCTTCGACGAAAAACTTGCCCAGATGGGATACGAGCGAGTGCCGTTAGTAGAAACTGAAGGTCAGTGGAGTCGCCGCGGCGATATTGTAGATATATTTCCTGTCGCCTCAGAATTACCAGTGCGCCTAGAATGGTTTGGCGACGAACTCGAAAAAATTCGGGAATTTGACCCCTCGACTCAACGTTCCCTTGACAAAATTCCCAAAATAGTAGTCACTCCCACAGATTTTAGTCAGTGGGGGTTGAAAAACTTAGAGTCAATGACCGACTCAAAATTTGTCTCCCTTTTAGACTATTTGCCAGAAAATACCTTAGTCGCCATAGACGAAGCCGACCAATGTGCTGCTCATGGCGATCGCTGGTTTGAGCTGGTAGAAGAAAACTGGCAACAACTCAACGCTGAGGAAACATCCCAACCATTACCAAAAATTCATCGTACTTTTGCCGACTCCCTAGCAGAAGTAGAATTATTTCCCAGACTATATTTATCCGAACTTACCAAAGAAACCAACAGCAGTATTATCGGCTCAGTGCCATACACTCTCAACCTCGCCAGTCGCCCCTTGCCAGTCATGCCCCACCAATACGCAAAACTGGCACAAAACCTGCGCCAAGAAAGGGAAAAGAAATTTTCCATATTCCTCATTTCCGCCCAACCATCCCGCTCAGTTTCCCTACTCCAGGAACATGACTGCCCCGCCCAGTTTATCCCCAACCCCCGCGACTACCCAGCCATTGACAGACTGCAAACCCAACACACCCCCGTTGCGATTAAATATAGTGGGTTAGCAGAATTAGAAGGATTTCTTCTACCTACATTCCGGTTAGCTGTCATCACCGACCGAGAATTTTACGGGCAACACATCCTCGCCACTCCCACTTATATTCGCAAACGCCGTCAAGCAGCCTCCAAACAAGTAGACCCGAACAAACTGCGCCCCGGAGATTATGTAGTTCACCGTCAACATGGTATCGGTCAGTTTGTTAAATTAGAAAGTCTGACTATTAATAACGAAACCCGCGACTATCTGGCAATTCAATATGCTGACGGTTTGCTCAGAGTTGCTGCCGACCAACTCGGCTCCCTGTCACGGTTGAGAAGCACCGATAAGAAAAAACCGCAACTCAACAAACTAACGGGTAAAACCTGGGAAAATACCAAAAATAAAGTCCGCAAGTCAATCAAAAAATTAGCCGTTGACCTGCTAAAACTTTATGCTCAACGCGCCCAACAAACAGGTTATAGTTTTCCCGCAGACTCCCCGTGGCAAGAAGAAATGGAAGATTCGTTTCCCTATCAACCAACCCCCGACCAGTTAAAAGCAACCCAAGATGTGAAACGGGATATGGAAAGTGAGCGAGCAATGGATCGTCTCGTTTGTGGTGATGTGGGTTTTGGCAAAACAGAAGTTGCTATTCGGGCAATTTTCAAAGCAGTCACCGCAGAAAAACAAGTAGCATTTCTAGCGCCTACTACGGTCTTAACCCAACAACATTATCATACTCTCAAAGAACGTTTTGCTCCCTACCCCATAGAAATAGGTTTGCTCAACCGCTTCCGCACTACTAATGAAAAGAAAGAAATTCAGCGCAGGTTAGCAACTGGGGAGTTAGATATTGTTGTCGGCACCCACTCCATTTTAAGCAAAACGATGAAGTTTCGGGAGTTGGGGTTGTTGGTAGTGGATGAGGAGCAACGGTTTGGTGTTAACCAGAAGGAAAAAATTAAGGCGCTCAAAGCTCAGGTGGATGTGCTGACATTAACCGCAACGCCAATTCCCAGAACATTATATATGGCGCTTTCGGGAATTCGCGAAATGAGTTTAATTGCGACTCCACCTCCATTGCGTCGCCCGATCAAAACTCATCTTGCACCCTACGATCTGGAAACGGCTCGCACTGCAATTCGTCAAGAGTTGAATAGAGGAGGGCAAGTATTTTATGTTGTACCGCGCATTGAGGGTATTGAAGAGTTGGCGGGAAAGTTGCGAGAAATGATTCCTGGAGCCAGAATAAATATCGGTCACGGTCAAATGGATGCTAACGAATTAGAGTCAATAATGCTCACGTTTAGTGCAGGCGAGGCTGATATTTTGGTTTGCACCACAATTATTGAGTCTGGTTTGGATATTCCCCGCGTCAACACTATATTAATAGAAGATGCTCAAAAGTTTGGTTTGTCGCAGTTGTATCAGTTGCGGGGGAGGGTAGGTCGTGCGGGGGTGCAAGCTCATGCGTGGTTATTTTATCCAACTACTGCTTCTGGTGGAGTGGCGCTGACAGATGATGCTCAAAAACGGTTGCGGGCAATTCAGGAATTTACCCAGTTGGGGTCTGGATATCAGTTGGCAATGCGAGATTTAGAGATTCGGGGAGCGGGAGATATTTTAGGTGCAGAGCAGTCTGGTCAGGTGAATACCATTGGCTTCGATCTGTATACAGAAATGTTGCAAGAGGCAATTAGTGAGGTTAAAGGTCAGGAAATTCCGCAGGTGGATGATACGCAAATTGATTTGAGTTTAACCGCTTTCATTCCAGCAGACTATATTCTAGACTTAGATCAAAAAATGAGTGCATATCGCTCGGTCGCTGCTGCTAATAGTCGGGAAGAATTGAATCAAATAGAAATTGATTGGAGCGATCGCTACGGCACTATTCCGAAAGCTGCTTTACAGTTATTACAGATGATGGAATTAAAACAAATTGCTAAAAAAATAGGCTTTTCTAGGATTAAGGTTGAAGGGAAACAACACGTTGTTTTAGAAACTCCAATGGAGGAACCCGCTTGGAATTTATTAAAGGAGAAATTACCAGGGCATTTAAAATCTCGTTTCGTGTTTAGTAAAGGGAAAGTAACGGTGCGTGGTTTAGGTGTTTTAAGTGCTGATAAACAGTTAGAAAGTTTAATAGAATGGTTGAGTAAAATGGAGGGTGCTTTGCCAGAAAGTCAATTAAGTTTTTAGCATTAAAATTGTAATTTTTATGACAAATAATTCTGTGTTGGCTTTATAGTAAAAGGAAGAAGAAAGAAGGAAGAAAGAAGAAGGCTTTAGTTATCTAGGAGAGAAGGAAAAGTTTTGCTTTGTCTGAGTTTTAAACTTTTGATCTGTCCTAATCTTTGCTTCGACTGCTATATCCTCCGAAGATCGATTTCTCAACCAAACCTACACAGATATATAACGAAAAAAAGTTTAATTTTACTCTTATACCAACTCTTATACCAAGGGTGAAAAAAGAATGTTACAAATAAAGGGTAATTAAAATAATTTAATCAGATTTACCTTTGATTAAAAAAGGGATATTCAAGCTAATAAATGATATTTAAACTATTTTTTCTGACTCGGCCCTTCTGTCTCCTGACTCCTAAGCGGTAACCGATCATATTTGTAGCAATTTATCACGCTTGGTATTACTTATCCTCATTTAGGAGTGGATATATTGCTAGATTTAAGACCAGATAAAAATACCTACAGAGAGTTAAATCATGCCATTTAGTAATTACAAAAATATTGAAGTAGTCGCCCAAGAATTTAAAATTAAATATATTTATGCAAATTTTGTCAATGAAACTAAATTTTCCGTGAATCAGAATTTTATAGAGGAGTTAGATTTTGTAGTTTCTCATTTATCTATATACAGTTCAGAATATGCTATTTGTGAGAATTTAATCTTTCCAATTTTAAAAGAAGTCTGGAAATCCTATTATGACAAATTAATGCTTTGGAGTCATAGGACTTTAACTTATGATGAAAA
>JBARXI010000863.1:0-2912 GCA_049647275.1 Microcoleaceae cyanobacterium | reverse complement strand
ATAAATCCATGTTGCTTCGTCTGTTCTTAGCTGACCAAAGATATATTTATTCTTTGGGGACAATTTCATTGTGCCCCTACACAGTCGGCTTAAGTTTAACCCTAAGCTTTCTGCTTACTTTTCTAGTAAAAAAAGCACAGGACTACTTTAGTTGTCTAGTCTAAACGACTCGCTTGTTTTCATCCCCCGGTTAAAACACGGGGGCCTTCAACGTCGCTTTGCTTGTAAAATATTGGCAATATTAAGTGTTAACTAATATTTACTATTGAAAAAAACTTGATTTATCTGTGGGTTGATATAACTGTTAAATTTTTACCAACAAAAAATGGTGAGCTAGGAAATATTTTTATATAATGACAGAAAAACCATCTATGAGCCAGACACGAAAGGGAAGCAAATTTAGCATTATTAATAAATATTATAAATATATTTATGGGGTTTTCTTTATTCATTCTTCAATAAGTGCTTAGGCAAAACTAATTACACAGTTCTCAATGTAATAATAAATCGCTGTATTTTTTTAGTCTAAGCTATTACAGCGTTTGTTTTTTTCTCTGTTGACAAGGTTACTAATTTTGCATGACTACTTATAAACTTTCGATTTTTAAGTTTGTGGCATAAGTAGATAGACAGAAATAAATATAATATGCTTTGTCATTGCGAGGAACATTTGCGAAGCATTCCGCAAATATCGTTCCTCCTCACTTTGGAAATTTGACATTTAATTAAACCTACCTACTTACTCTATTTTAAATTATTAGTAAAAATCTTAATCCTATTAAACTCATGAATAAAATTCTTACCTATCAAATCGTCGAAGAAATATACAATAGTAGTCGCACAGTTGTCTATCGCGCCATCGCAGAATTATCTGAACAACGAGTAGTCTTGAAACTACCACAACATCCCTATCCTAACTTTAAAGAACTTACTCAATATCGCAACTCTTATAGTCTGACCAAAAAGTTGCATCTGCCAGGAATAGTAAAAATGCTGGCTCTGGAAAAAGTTGAACAAAATTTAATGTTAGTAATGGAAGACTTTGGCGGCATTTCTCTCTGGCAATATCTGAATAATTTCAATATTCCTAATCTGACAAATTATTCCACAAACATAAATCAATTTTTTCATATCGCCATCCAAATAGCTAATATTTTAGAGGAATTACATCAACATCAAATTATTCATAAAGATATTAAACCCCAAAATATTATTATTAACCCCCACACCAAAAAAATCCAACTGATTGATTTTAGTAACGCCACTCATCTGCCAAAACAAACTCTAGAAATTCGTAATCCTAATACCCTCGAAGGTACCCTTGCTTATATGTCTCCCGAACAAACTGGGCGGATAAATAAAGGTATTGATTATCGGACTGATTTCTACTCGCTAGGGATAACATTTTATGAATTATTAACTGGGCAACTGCCTTTTCAATCGATAGACCCAATGGAGTTAATTCACTCCCATATTGCTCGTCAACCCATAGCTTTAATTCAGTTAAAACCCAATTTACCAGAAACTCTCAATGCTATGGTGCTTAAATTAATGGCAAAAATGCCAGAAGCACGTTATCAAACAGCAGCAGGATTACGCCACGATTTAGAAAAATGTCAGTCTGAGTGGGAAAATACTGGAAAAGTTACATGGTTTGACTTGGGAAAAACAGATAATAATAATCGCTTAATTATTCCAGAAAAACTCTATGGTCGAGAGCAAGAAGTTGAGATATTACTAACAGCTTTTGACCGAATTTGTCACCGCTCTAAAATTCCAATAGAGTTGATGTTAGTAGGAGGATTTTCTGGCATTGGTAAATCAGCATTAGTGAATGAAATTCATCAACCAATTCTGGAAAAACAGGGTTATTTTATTTCGGGAAAATTTGACCAACTACAAAGAGATATTCCTTTAGCAGCTTGGGTAAATGCCTTTCGAGATTTAATGAAACAAATTTTAAGCGAATCAAAAGCAAAACTAGAAATTATCGCCACAAAATTACAGCGTATTTTAGGAGGAGAAGGGCAAGTAATTGTAGATGTAATTCCTGAGTTAGAATTGTTGATTGGCAAACAACCTCCTGTGACAAAACTTTCTCCATCTGCGAGTCAGAATCGGTTCAATTTATTATTGCCGAAATTTATCTCTGTCTTTGCGGAAGCTGAACATCCTTTGGTGATTTTTTTAGATGATTTGCAATGGGCAGATTTAACTTCTCTAAAGTTGATAATTTTGTTAATGGAGGAGGTAAATATTCATCATGTACTGCTAATTGCTGCCTATCGAGATAATGAAGTTAGTGCTGCTCATCCGTTTATCTTGACTATTGAAGAAATCCGGAAACTGGGCAAAGTAATTAATCACTTTAATCTGACTCCTTTAAGTTATTCTGCTGTGAATAATTTAATTATTGATACTTTCAATTTTTCTCCAAATACATCGCTACAACTTACCGGACAAGTTTATCGAAAAACTCAAGGAAATCCTTTTTTTACCGTGCAATTTATTAAATCATTACACGCAGAAGGATTGATTTTCTATAATTTTAACTCAGCTAAGTGGGAATATGATTTAGAAAGAATTATAGGAGCAGCAGCTAGTGGGGATGTAGTGGCGTTGATGGTAAAACAACTACAAAAATTGCCTTTATCAACTCAGGAATTATTGCAGTTAGCAGCTTGTATTGGCAATCAATTTGATTTAGCTACATTATCTGTGGTTTATGAAAAATCAATGTCAGAAACTGCCACAGTTTTGTGGAATGTTTTATCAGCAGGATTGATTTTACCAGAGGATGAAACTTATAAATTTTATCAAAATGTGGGGAATGATTTATCAGAAAATTATCTGGAAAAAACTACTTCGTTATCAATTCCAACTTATTATTTTTTACATGACCGAGTTCAACA
>JBARXI010000862.1:0-13269 GCA_049647275.1 Microcoleaceae cyanobacterium | reverse complement strand
TTTGCAAGCTGGAGCAAATTTTGCTTGACTATTTAATGCTTTTAAACAAGCTGCATAAGCCTCGTCTAATTTTCCTTCGGCTAAACTCGCTTCTGCTATTTTGTTGAAATTAACTGCTAATTTTTCTGGATTTTCATTATTCAACATATTTGAGTATTTTTGTTCTGGTTGATTTTGAGAAATTATCTATTATTTATTGACTTAATTCCAGGATATATAGCAATCCTATTTCAGCCGTAAATTTTTGCTCTTGATAGATGGTAGGTAGAATAATCAATCAATACATACATCTAAGTTTTTCCCAACTCCTGCACGGAGTAATATATAACATTCCTACTTCAGTTGTAAACAAAATATCTGGCAAAAAGGCAATAGGCAATAGGCAACAGGGATAATAATTTCCGACTTTATTATCTAATTGATGAATTGTTTGCAAATGATTTAGGATTACTATAGCCGTTCTAATATTAATGATATACAGTATTTTATTCCTTTTTCTACTACCAATTTTTTCTCTAAAATCAAAAAAATGTGTAATTCATCTATTTAATAAATCCTATATATAATTTCAAATCAACAACATGGTAATTCGTGTTGATATCTACATTTATCTGCAGCTTCCCGATCGCCTAGTTGTTCAAAAATATAAGCAATTTTTTCGTAAGCTCCGTCGTAGTCTGGTTTAATTTTTAGTGCCTGCCTAAAATACTCAAGACCATTAGACCACTTTTGTTGTTGAATATAAATTTGTCCTAATGATGCGTATAACCAACAAGAATTAGGATTAATATCAATAGCTTTTTGATAACTAACTATAGCCTCGTCTAATTTCCCGACTTTTTGTAGAACATCTGCTAATTTACGATGAAATAAGTAGTTGTCTGCTTTTAATTCTATCGCTCTACTATAAGCTTTAATTGCTGCCTGCCATTTTTTTTGTTGACTTAGTGCTTCGCCTAAGTTGTAGTGAAATCTGGGAAAATTAGGATTAAGTTTAATCCCTCTCTGATAAATAACAACTGCTCGATCGATTTTTCCTTGTTCGAGAAATATTTTTCCTAATTTTTGGTAAGCATCCCAAATATTTGCTTTGAGTTTAATCACTTGACGATAATAATGAATAGCTTGGTTAAACTTACCTTGTTCATACAGAATATCTGCTAAATGTTTCTGAGTCCAGGGGAAATTAGGATGAAGTTCTATAGCGCGTTGGAAAGCCTCAAATGCACCATTTAAGTTACCTGTTTCTCGGAGAATTTTTCCTAATTTATGGGGAAATATCCAGTTTTCAGGCAAGAGTTTAGATAAAGTCTGATAACAATTTATAGCTAAATCTAATTCTCCCTGAGTTACCAAAATTTCTCCCAACTGAGAGTAAGCATCAGATAAACTGGGGTTAAATTTTACCGCCTCACGATAACAAGCGATCGCCTCTGAAATATTACCCTCATTTAACAGCAAATTACCTCGCTCAAGCTTGTCTAAAGCTGTCTTTTCTAACTCAATTTTTTCAGCTTTAAACCAATATTTCTTTGCCAAACTTAACTTGCCTACCTGTTGCCAAACTCTAGATAAATTCCGATAAGCACCAGCCAAATTTGGTTGTAATTCAATTGCTGTTTCATAACAAGCTATAGCTGGTCGCCATTCTTGTTGTTTAGCATATAAACTCCCAAGATTTGTGTAAACTTCCGCCCAATTTGGCTGTTGCATCATAGCTTTTGTGTACCAATTTATCGCCTCCTCCGACTTGCCCATTGCCTGCAATACATTTCCCAAACTTTTGCAAGCTAAAGGATAAAAAGGTAATATTTCCAGAGCTTTTTCGCAAGCCAAATAAGCCTCATCTAATTTTCCTGCCTCTAAATAAGATTCTGCTTCTTGATATAAACTAAAAGCTGACATTTCTGAAGTTGAAGCTGAATACATATTTCTTTTTTAAATAATTTTATATTTTGATTTTACTCAACACTAAGTCAAGCATGACTATTTTTCATCTTACTCCCAATTAAAATTTATCCCCAAATACTCCTCCAATCTTTGATTATGAACTTGGAAATAATCGTTTAAACTCCTACGCATAGATTCATCTATAGGAGAATATTTACCTGTATTATAATTTTTATACTCTGAAAGTTGATATTCTGGCAAATTTAAGAATCGCAAAACCTGCTCCATAGTAGCTGCTGGATTAGCATAAAAATCTTCACTTTTCAAAACCAAAAACTGTTCCCTTGAAAATAAACTCATCCACTTCTTTAAAAATTCAATATATGCTCCCCGTGCCAAATAATTTAATTCTTGTCGCCAGTAATTAGGAGCTGTCGTAAGCTTATCTAAATCTGACATAATCACTTCTTCAAAAGAGCGATTTTCCCAGTTTAACCTCAGCCATTGATGGTACTGAGAAACAGCTCGATCGATCGGATTTCTCAATAGTAGAATTATCTTTATTTTCGGCAAAGCTTGAAAAATTCTTTCTGCTGCATTTGGATGGTCGAAATAACTAGGGCTTGCTTCCCCAGTTAAAAATTTATTTCCCTCTGGAATTGCGGGAAAATGAGCTAGATACCAATCAATTGAGCCATTAAATTTCCAAGACCAAAAATCCATTTCTTTTTTAATAGGAGGAATAATCTGTGGATGTTGAATTAAATAACTGTAAAGAGAAGTAGTGCCTCCTTTATTAACTCCAATAATCATAAAATCTGGGCTTTTAACTTTTCCTATATTCTCTGGCAACTTGACAAAATCAGGGTAAGATTTTTGAGTTTGTTGATGACAGGCTTTCTGATATAAAGGTATAGCTTCCTCAACTTTTCCTAGACGAGTTAAAGCTTCTCCTAAATTTAAGTAAGCCCAAAAGGAGTTTTGATTTTTTTCTAGAAAACTCTGAAAAAAAGCCCTGACTTCTTCAAGTTTATTTTCCTGAGTAAAAGCTGACCATATATTGTGATAAAACCACCAATAAAAATCTGGGTCAATCTCAATCGCTTGACGATAAGCTACGACTGCTTCATCCCATTTTTGTTGTCGAGTTAGGGCAATACCTAAGTTATAGTAATACCCCCTATTTGGGTTCAGTTTGATTTTTTTGCGTAGTTCAATAATCTCTTCTTCTAACCGTTCTTTTTTATCTAATAGTTGCTTGAGTTTAAACTCAATTTCTGTTTTTTGGGGATTAATTTCTAGAGCTATATAGTAAAAAATAATAGCTCCATAAACTTTATTCGCTTGAGCTAAACCATCTGCCAACTGTAAAGATAATTCAGTATTTTTTTGTAAACGTTTCAGTGATTTACGGTAAATAGGATATTCTTCCGGGCATTTAATAGCCATACAGTAATAATTAATTCCTGCATCTAAGTTAGATTTATATTTTTGTTCTATAGCATCTCCTAATTTACTGTAAATTCCTGGTAACTCTGAGGAAAATTGAACTACATACAGATAATTAGCAATTGCTTCATCCCACCTTTTTAACTCCATTAAAGCATTCCCTAAATTATAGTAAGACCAGGGAAAACTTGAATCAATTTTTATCGCATTATTGTAGGAAATCACAGCTTCCTCCCATCTCTGTAATTTAGTTAAAGCATTTCCTAAATTATAATGAGACCAAGAAAAATCCTGATGTAACTCAATCGCACGACGGTAACTTCTTATTGCTTCATTCCATTTTTCCTGTTGATGTAAAACTTCTCCTAAGTGATAGTGATACCAAGAGAAGTTGGGTTGAAGCACTATAGCATTACAATAATTTTCAGTAGCTAAATCCCATTGTTTCTGTTTAGCATATAAACTTGCTAAATGAGCATACTCTTCAGGTGTTTTTGAATGTAAATTGGAATTTTGTGACATATTTTTTGATTGGATTTTAGGTGGTAGGTAAATAAATAGATCGCCCGTTTCGGCTCTGAAAATTATCTAATATTATATGCTAAGTGACTGTACAAAATTAATTTAACACTTGTAGAGGCATTTTCGGTGCGGAATGCTAACGCCCCTACTGCCGTCGGGAATAAAAAATATACTTGTATGAGTGAGCAGTGGAGCTAAAAATAATATTTCCTACCTATTTAACCAGTCTATCAAATATACAATTAATTAGGCTGTCGCCGACATGAAAAGGATAGAAAACTTTAGTCTGAATTTTATATAGTACAATTAAATGAAATTTAAAGTTTAAAGATAGAAAAATGTATGGTCCTCAACTAGTTTCAGTAGCTAAAAGTTCTGACTTAATTGCCATATTAACATTCCTTTGTGAACAGCCTCACAAACTAATATGAAATAGGTTAATTTTTGCTGCAGATAATTGATAGAGAGTGTAGTCCCTGTGGATAGATAACATAATTACTTGTATATTTCATCTAAAATGACTTTTTTACTCTCTGGCTAAATGAGAAGCTTTTGTGAAATAACTGTAGCATTATGTTTCGTATTTCATATAACTAACATGGGAATATATTACAGCAGTTTTCATTTTAGTAGACCACAGTAGGGGCAATTTCATTTCGGTGCGGAATACTGCGCAAAGGTCATGCTCCGCTTTCCATGTTTGCGCAGCATGACTTAGGAAATTTCCCCTACAAGGAACGTGGTTTTTGCTGTGTGCTTCATCTACCTGAAAACCGCTGATTAAATCAATAAGCTGAAGCCTGGAAGCAGGGAAATATACCTCATAAAAACTCAGATTATCTGCGGTTAATTAGTTCTCAGAAATAAATATTTTGACTGTCAGTCAGAACCATTTTTTTTCCTACCTCCTACCTTTCAATATTCAGTTTTTTATAGAAGCATTAATTGACAATTAAAGAACAGGGTTGTTTCATTCTAAAATCTGCTATTTTATGTATTTAGGAAAACAGATTATTTCCAGCTTTAGGTAATTTATCTTTCGCTGCCTGAAAGTAAATAAATTCATTGCCAAAATCCAGAATGAAATGACCCTGCTTAAAGAAGCACGCATTACTAGAGATAATACCAATTAAAAAAAAGAATGTTATAAATAAATTGAATAATTTCTAGTACTTTGTTTTAATCTATTTCAGATACAAATCAAGCTTCAGGTTGGTCATTTTAGTTAGCCTCTAGAAAGAGGAGCTTTCCGTAGGAAAAAGCCGACTGGATCGTAACTGCCTTAACAGTGACTACCGCCATCTTTTGTTAGCTTTAAATCAGGAATATTTTCATTTTCATCCCTAGGGCAAAAAAAAGCCCGTGGCGCAGCTAAGGGGAGGCTTGTTACCAAATAATTAAGGTTTAAAGGAGAGAAAATGAATTTTTTCTTTTTAGTCAATCCTTTCCTTTTCAAGGAGAGATAATTGTTAATTATTAATTATTAATTGTTGAACTCTTTTTCTTGGTCATAACAAAGTAAAAATAGCTGTAAGTAGGTGGGCATAAATAAATGTTTCCTAGGTCATGCTGCGCAAAAAAACTAAAAATATTAAAATTAAGCCATAACCTTGTTTCAAAGAGGTTTTTACCGTTTTGAATCTCTATATAGCAATCCTAAATCATTTGTAAAATTCCTAGACTTCTGAAAAACTTCCTCCTTCTGCCATCTGCCTTAAAGTAGCCCATTTTTTTCACGAATCATTTCATATTGCTATAGCTATTTGACGGATAATTAAACCCACCTACTTACATATAGCAATCCTATTTCAGTTATAAATTTTTGGTGGTGGTAGGTGGTAGGTGTTAGGTATTAGGTGGTAGGTAGAAGAAAAAATAAATACATCAAAATTTTTCACAAATCATTTAGGATTGCTATATATAAAAAACTTCTGAAAAAAGTCAAGAATAAATGACTATCAGCCCTGCCTCCTAATTCCTCAATTATGATTTATGACTTATATCATGTCCGGTTAAACAGTTATAAATAATGAGGGAGGAGGGAGGAGTCAGGAGTTAGGAGTCAGGAGGGAGAAGATAGGAGGGAGAAGATAGGAAAAAAAGAATATATCGGGAAGAGAAGGAGGAGAAATTTTTTTTATCACTAATTATCCGGAAATGATATTATAACTATTTTTAGCAAACATTGATTAAATAGATATCACAGAGCGAAAAAGATTCCATGAAATTCTCCCTTATTCTTTACTTCCTATTTCTCCCACTTCTTTATCTAAAATTGCCAGGATTCAGAAAAGCCTACCCCTTTTACAATAAGAATTAAACAAAAAGGTTAATTATATATGTCTTACTTTCGACGATATAGATAAATTAATTTTTATTTTATAAGCATTTAAACTAATAACCAGACTTATTAATTAAAAATTAATAAAAACTAAAATTTCCACCAAAGTTGCCAAATTTTAGCCTGATTCCGACATAATAGTTAACAACACAAACAAAATATTCTAGGAATTATATGTATGGGCACATCAATAGAAGTTAACAGCACCACCTTTGCTACCGAAGTCTTAGAAAATTCCCATAAAAAACCTGTTTTAGTAGACTTCTACGCCACTTGGTGCGGACCCTGTAAAATTCTCAAGCCAATCTTAGAAAAGCTCGCTCAAGAATATGACTTTATCCTAGCCAAAGTTGATGTCGATCAAAATCCAGACTTAGCTCAAACATATCATATTGAAGGAGTACCAGATGTCAGAGTAGTTACTCAAGGAGAAGTCAAACCAGGTTTTGTCGGAGTTATTTCAGAACCAAAACTGCGAGAATTACTTGCCGACCTTAATCTCAACTCAGAACTAGAAACAGAATTAAAAGCACTACAAACCCTGACAAAAGCCGGTGATTTTCCACAGGCAAAAAGTCTGTTAGATCAGTTATTTCAAAAATATCCTAATAACCCCACTATAATTATAGAAGCTGCAAAATTTTTAATTGGTTTAAATCACTTAGAAGAAGCAAAAAAGCTAATAAAAACTATTGGGGAAGATAACCGCGGCTTTTATCCCCAAGCCCAAGGAGTAAAGGCATTAATTCACTTTAAACAAGAAGCCGAAAATCCTGGTGAGAGCGAACTAGATCGAACTTATGCAAAAGCCTGTAAGCTAACATTATCAGCCAACTATGAACAAGCACTGAAATTATTTTTAGAGCTAGTCACCAGGAATCGTAAATATAAAAATGACGGTGCACGAAAAGCAATGCTAGCAATATTTAACATCTTAGGAGATGAAAATCCTATAAGTAAGGAATATCGTAAGCAGTTACTATTAAATATGTACTAAATTATGTACTAAATTAATTTCCAATATTAAATTCCTACTGGTAGAATCAACCCCTCACGGGCCATAACTGCTTTGGGAAAAACTGCTTTGACTTTTTGTGAAATCCCATCCATAAAATCATCACTGTGAGTAGGTTCATGGTGAAAAATCACCACTCGCTTGACTCCCGCAGCTTTAGCCATCTTAATTGCCTCCTGCCAAGTAGAATGTCCCCAACCAACCTTTGAAGACTTAGGATTGTGATACTCATCGTCTGTGTACATAGCATCATAGATCAGTACATCAGCATCTCGGGCCAAATGAGCCACACTTTCATCCAAGCGATCGGGAAAATGTTCTGTATCAGAACAATACACGGCCGTCCGTCCATTCCATGTAACCCGATATCCCATTGCGGTATTCGGATGATTTAGGGAACCCGTCTCAATCTCAATACCATCCAGCACCATTTTTTGTCCATGCTGGAGTTCGTGAAATTGTAAGTCTGCCTGTATACCTCTTAGAGGAACAGGAGAGTTATAATGTAAAACTCTCTTGATAAAATGTTGTTTCATTGACTTCCCTTCTGGAGGGATAGCTCCATAAATGTCAAAACAATTTCCTTGAGTAAAAGCAGGAGTAAACAATGGGAAACCTTGAATATGATCCCAATGATAATGAGTGAAAAAGATATAAGCTTTCACTGGCATTTCCTGCATCAATTCTTCCCCTAGTTCTCGCATACCCGTACCGCCATCAAATATCAAGCGCTTACCAGCTATTTGCATTTCTAGACAGGAAGTATTTCCGCCGTATCTAACAGTATCTTTTCCTGGAGTAGGAACGCTACCTCGCACACCCCAAAACTTAACTACAAAATCCCCCATTTCTTCAAACAAATTGGGGGAATCAATTTCATCTATGTTTGGCACTACAGAAGAATATTTAGTTTCCATATTAATGTTCTTAATTACTTTAAAATTTTATAGAACCCATTTGATATCTATAAGAATTACTATTTCCGCCGGCAGCCGAAGCATGAGTTTTCCGGGAAAAATCTGCCAGGGAGTTCAATTGTTTGCTCTGATAAAATTGCCATGTCTGGTCATGCTAATTGCTGAGAGCTTAGAGGTTATTACCCCCTAGATTTGGGTGGAGGCCATAGTTGTTGTGGTCTTCTATCTCCTGACTACTGACTACTGACTACTGACTACTGACTACTACTCAAAACACTTAATCTTGAGAAAGATCCCACTCAGGGGTTCTATAAAGTCTTACATTGTCCATGATGACGCAATAAATGATCGCATAGCACGATAGCCACCATTGCTTCTACCATAGGCACAGCTCTAGGTAAAACACAAGGATCGTGTCTTCCCTTTGCTGCTAGCAATGTTTCTTCACCCTCACGACTAACAGTGCGTTGCTCTTTCCGAATTGTAGCAGTTGGTTTAAATGCTACCCGCAACACAATATTTTCTCCATTCGAGATTCCACCCTGTATCCCACCCGAACGATTTGTCACCGTGCGAATATCACCTTGGTCATCTGTATAAAATTCATCATTATGCTCGCTACCTGTCAGGGTAGTACCTGCAAAACCCGAACCAATTTCAAATCCTTTGCTCGCTGGCAAAGACATTACACCCTTAGCTAAATCTGCCTCTAGTTTATCAAATACAGGAGCACCTAAACCTTTAGGCACATTCCGGGCCACACATTCCACCACACCTCCCAAAGAATCCCCCACATCCCGTATTTGTTCCACTAAAGAAATCATCTTGTCCGCACATTCATCATCAGGACAACGAACGATATTACTTTCTACTTTTTCTATTGTTACTGTTGCTTGGTCAACAATCGCCTCTAAATTTTCGATCCGCTTCACATATCCCACAATTTCCATACCAGAATATTGTTTGAGAATTTTTTTAGCGATCGCCCCTGCAGCCACTCGTCCAATTGTCTCTCTGGCCGAAGAGCGTCCCCCACCTTGCCAATTTCTAATACCATATTTAGCATCATAAGTTGCATCTGCATGAGATGGACGATATTTACTAGCCATCTCCTGATAATCTTGAGGGCGAGCGTCCTTATTTCTGACCAAAATCATAATTGGCGTGCCCAGGGTTTGACCTTCAAATACCCCAGACAGTATTTCACACCTATCAGTTTCTTTCCGGGGTGTAGTAATTTTGCTTTGTCCAGGTCGCCTACGGTCTAACTCAAATTGAATTTCTTCAACATCTATTTCTAGCCTTGGTGGGCAACCATTAATTATAACTCCTACTCCTCCTCCGTGGGATTCGCCGAAGGTTGTGATTTGAAATAGATGTCCAAATATGTTGCCCATGAAACTCAAACTAAAATAAAGGATTCAGACCTTTATTTTAAGTGCTTTTCGGTCAATAGGGATGAGCACAAAAATAATGTACAACTGTCTAGCTTTCTCGGTGGGCAAAATATTCTTTCTGTATGTTTTAATTGAGTGGATCTGTTCGTTTTGGCCACCCTACTTTAATCGGTAGTTTATTTCAACGCAAGTCCCATAAAGCATCAACATTCAGCATCCAGGACTTACGCAAAGACTTGAAGTTTGGCGACGTACCTGAGTCTTAGGAATCCCGCGGTGTCGCAGTTGCGCACCGTCGGGAGGATGTCAAGCCTATGTGCTTACTTTCACCTAAAACTTTGCTCAAATAATGTAGCTTCGGTTGATTTCTTTCCACTCAACTAAATGTCCATTAAGCTGTCGCTATAATTGGGATACCGTTCTACTGAACTTATCCAAACCCGAAGGCACACTTGTTGCGAGGAACGAAGCAATCTGCGAGGTAATGTTTGCTCCGCATTCGGACCGAAAGCAATCTACCCAACCTTTGGCGCGGGCTTTGGAGACGAGCTTCCTGCTTTGCTGAGAATCACCGACCGCAGTCTGTAACTATTCTCAAGAGCAGGCTTAAAATCGGTGGGAACTCCACCTGCTAATTCTAGGTACAACAGAAGCTTTGCCATTTACCACTAAAAAACTTAAAAAAAAGTAGATTTGAGTATATTTAGGTAGGATTTCAGCTTCTGTTTTAACCCCCTTAAAGGATTATGTTGGTTAGCGATAGCGTACGCTTAACCGGAGGTTATCGCCAATCAATTAATTTCTGAGAGTTTTCCTTCTGGGCCGTATACCTTTAATCTTCATGTTCATCAAAGGGGTCTCTCAACTCCTGGGCCGGAGGTCCAAAAGCCGTGTAAATAGAGAATCCAGTAATGGCCACAACCATTATACCGATAGAAATACTAAGAACTGTTGCAGGTTCCATATAATTCATTAAAATTATGAGTGTTATACATATACAATATTACAAAACATTAAAATTTTCTGCTGAAATAGATTACATCGAAACTTATGACACAAAGAACTGGATTAGGAGACATCCTCAAACCCTTGAACTCAGAGTATGGTAAAGTATCTCCCGGTTGGGGAACTACACCATTGATGGGCGTTTTTATGGGCTTATTTTTTGTCTTCTTGTTAATTATTCTCCAAATCTACAACTCTTCGTTGTTGTTAGAGAATGTTAATGTAGACTGGGCAAGTCTAACTAAATAAAGTAAACTAGGGCTGAGAAATTCAGGTGAACTGAATTTTTCTAGCCCTATATATTAGAGTTATGGCAACTTCAAGCAAATTTTGAGGAGAAAAACAAGGTGAATATATTTGGTATTGGTCTCCCAGAAATGATTGTTATTCTGGGAGTTGCTCTTTTAATATTTGGTCCGAAAAAGCTACCAGAAATTGGTAAGAGTTTAGGGCAGACAATAAATAGTTTTAAGGAAGGAGCTAGAGAGTTGGAAAATGAGTTTAAACGAGAGGCTAAACAGTTAGAAGAAAAACCTAAAGTTACTAAATACGAATCTGAATCTGAGGAGGTTGTAAATATTTCTTCTCAAGCAGATACAGTAAACAAAAGCTAATTTGTAAAAGGAGCGAAAAAATTAATATTAGCCAATCTATACTAAAAAATCTAAAAAGTATTGAATTTGTGACAATTTAGTTTTGAATTTTAAGGAAATGAAAGAGGTTGTGCCAGGGCAAAAGTTAGTGATTCCCCAACTAATTGTCGGCTTGGGAAATCCCGAACCAAAATACGATCAAACTAGGCACAATATAGGATTTACCGCAGTTGATACTATAGCCAATATCTGGCAGATTTCTTTATCAGAAAATCGTAAGTTTAAAGCGGAATTCGGAGAAGGTAGAGGGCCACAAGCACAGAAAATTGGCTTGCTCAAGCCTTTGACTTATATGAATAGGTCGGGACAAGCAATTCGTGCGGTGCTAGATTGGTATAAACTACCACCGCATTCAGTGCTGATCGTATATGATGATATGGATTTACCAATGGGACGACTGCGAATGCGGTTGTCAGGTTCTGCCGGTGGTCATAATGGGATGAAATCGGCGATCGCTCATTTAGGTACTCAAGAATTCCCTCGTCTACGAATTGGCATTGGTAAACCAAAAAATGCAACTGTTGAAACTGGAGATCCAAACACTATTGGTCATGTTTTAGGAAAATTTAGCCCCACAGAAAACAAATTAATGACTCAAGTGCTAAAACTGCTTGTAGAAGCTGTGGAACTTTCTCTCAAACAAGGAATAGAAAAAGCTATGAGTCTCTACAACAGTCGCACTATCATCCTACCAGAAAATTAATTTACCAACAAAAAAAAATGTTTAGAGCCAGTAAATTTATCCATGGAAAGCAAGAAAAAGAATCTACTTAAATAGACAAAAAAGTGCGAGGGATATGTTCTATTTTTGTCATTAATAATTGATTTGTGGAATTTCCCTAATTTCTTCTTCTTGATTCAAGCTGAAGAAATAAATTGTATAAATGTATGTGATTAACTGTTAATTTTTGACTTAGTGTAAAGAGTGACTTTTAACTATTAATGAGCTCTAAGGGTCTACCAGAAACTACTGCTTATGTGAGGGTAACTCGCCAGTCTTGGCAAAAAGGCACGCTTGAAGGAGAAGTCAGTGCTGGGTCATTTGATTGGCATTTTAAATGGCGTTTTAGACAGGGAAAAACTCTTTCTATTCATCCTTCTCAAGGACGTGCTCTGATTCAAGAGCCCCTAGGTAGGTTTCTAGAAAAATGGGATTATAAATTAGAACCAGGTGGAGACTATTCTTTTACTATTAAGGCTAAATTCTAGCACAATTTAAGATATTTATTGTATTTATTGCTCAAAAAATGGGTTGAATCAAATCTAAATTGAACTTCTATCCACAAATGACAAATATTCATTATGTGTTAGCTTTTACCTGGAAAATACCAAGTAATTAAAAAGCGTTTCCTGACGGAATGCTCCGCAAACAGCAGTTAAGTATTCAGCTTGGATTGATACTGAAGAATATAGACATAAATGTAATTTTTATGGGGATTTCAACCCCTCTTAAATTATCCAGCATCTATCTATAAGCTGGGGATTTAAACCAAAGCTGAAAGTTGTAAGTCCAGAGCTAGTTAAAAATTAATACCTATTATTGACAAGTTAAAACCTGATAATTAATAATTGTTTGGTTTGAGGTTAAATTTGAGGTTAAAGAGGTGAAAAGTAATTGAAAGTATGCTGAGACTGAAAATTTAGCTGTAGCGCTGGAAAGAAACTAACAAAGTAAAACTTAATACCTGTTTATTGATCGAAAGTCTAAAACCTACACAAAAATGACAAATATCATAACTTTTGAATATTTTTGAATGTTTTCGAGTCTTTCATCTAACACCTAAAACCTAAAACCTACCACCATCTTCAAATAACTAATGTTTTCCAGTCTTTCATCTAACACCTAAAACCTAAAACCTACCACCATCTTCAAATAACTAATGTTTTCGAGTCTTTCACCTAAAACCTAAAACCTAAAACCTACCACCATCTTCAAATAACTAATGTTTTCGAGTCTTTCATCTAACACCTAAAACCAAAAACCTACCACCATCTTCAAATAACTAATGTTTTCGAGTCTTTCACCTAAAACCTAAAACCTAAAACCTACCACCATCTTCAAATAACTAATGTTTTCGAG
>JBARXI010000861.1:0-3202 GCA_049647275.1 Microcoleaceae cyanobacterium | reverse complement strand
GATACTCCAGAACCATTTACAGAAGCAGACTTAAAAGCCATCAAAAAAGAGATGGTCAAAATCATTAAACGCGACTTACCTGTAATTAGAGAAGAAGTCAGTTGCCAAGAAGCTCAAAGTCGGATTGAAAAAATTAAAGAATCCTATAAATTAGAAATCCTCCAAGATTTAGAAGAACCAATAACCCTTTACCATCTCGGTGAAGAATGGTGGGACTTGTGCGCAGGTCCACATTTAGAAAGTACAAAACAAATTCATCCTAAAGCCATTGACTTGGAAAGCGTAGCAGGAGCTTACTGGCGAGGAGATGAAACAAAGGCCCAATTGCAACGAATCTACGGCACAGCTTGGGAAACTCCAGAACAACTGGTCGAATATAAACGACGCAAACAAGAAGCTCTCAAACGAGACCACCGTAAACTAGGTAAAGAATTAGGACTATTTATCTTTTCCGATTTGGTGGGGCCAGGATTACCCCTATGGACTCCCAAAGGAACATTATTGCGAAGTCTGCTCGAAGACTTCCTCAAACAAGAACAAATTAAACGGGGCTATCTACCTGTAGTTACTCCCCATATTGGTAAAGTCGATTTATTCAAAACCTCTGGACATTGGCAAAAATATAAAGAGGATATGTTCCCCATGATGGCTGAGGATGAACAAGCTGCAGCTATGGAACAAGGCTTTGTGTTAAAGCCGATGAACTGTCCCTTTCATATCCAAATCTATAAAAATGAATTACGTTCTTATCGGGAGTTACCCATACGCTTTGCTGAGTTTGGCACTGTTTACCGCTATGAACAATCAGGAGAATTAGGAGGTTTGACCAGGGTTCGTGGTTTTACCGTAGATGATTCCCACTTGTTTGTCACCCCAGAACAACTAGATTCAGAATTCTTGAATGTTGTGGATTTGATTTTGTCGGTGTTTAATAGTCTGCAACTAAAGAATTTTCGGGCGAGATTAAGTTTCCGCGACCCTAGTTTAGATAAGTATATTGGCTCTGATGAGGCTTGGGAAAAAGCTGAAAATGCGATTCGTCGGGCTGTGGAAAAAATGGGAATGGATCATTTTGAGGGAATTGGCGAAGCTGCATTTTATGGTCCGAAATTGGATTTTATTTTCCATGATGCTTTGGACAGGGAATGGCAGTTGGGAACTGTACAGGTAGATTATAATTTGCCCGAACGGTTTGATTTAGAATATGTTGCAGAGGATGGGACTAGAAAACGTCCAGTGATGATTCATCGGGCTCCTTTTGGTTCCCTGGAACGATTAATTGGGATTTTGATTGAGGAGTATGCGGGAGATTTTCCTTTGTGGTTGGCTCCGACTCAAGCTAAACTTTTACCAGTTAATTCTGAGTTTTTGCCCTTTGCTCAAGAAGTTGCTAGTCAGATGCGTCGGGTAGGTATTCGTGCTGAGGCAGATGCTAGTAATGAGCGTTTGGGTAAGTTAATTAGAAATGCTGAGAAGGGGAAAATTCCGGTGATGGCTGTGGTGGGTGCTAAGGAAGTTGAGTCGAATAGTTTGAGTATTCGGACTCGTGCTGCTGGTGAGTTGGGGAGTATTCCTGTGCCGGAAGTAATTGAGAAGATGACAGAGGCGATCGCTAATTATGACAACTTCTAAATTTCTACCCATTGCATCAATTGGAAATAATCAATTTCAATTTTACCTGTAGACAGGGAATTGAAGTCATCCAATATCTAAAATCTATCCATCACTGATAGAACGTTAATTTCCTCCCTAAAATAAGTCTTTATGACCCGTTTCTTAATCAACAGGACTTACGCAAAGACACTATATGTAGTGAATAAAAACTATAACGTCTTAGATATGTAGTGTTTAGAACCCAAAAATGCGTAAGTTCCGATCGAGTTAAGAAACGGGTTCACTTATTTGATGTGATATTTGATAAGCTCTTTATAGTATTAAAAACTTTTGACTAAGAAATTGGTAGATGGCCATCAATTAATAATGACCAACTCCAACTTCTAAAATTAAATACTAACCAAATCATACTTGAGAATCTGTTCTGAGAGGGTGGAATTCTTCTTTGAAGACTGCTTAATAGTCTTTAACAATACGATTCTTACCAAATAAATTCAGGTTATTATATTATGATCGGGTAAGTATATTACCATTTTTATCCCTCGAGCCTATGGAGGCGATAATCTGAACTATTTTTTTGCGAAAGGCGCTCAAACATGAAAGCATCTAATTTAAAGGAACTATACGAAACTATCTGGTTTCGCGACAATGAAATTAAAAATAAAAATGATTAAGACCTTAATGGTTCCTCTAATAGGGGATGTGTTTTTCGCCAATTCAAGTATTGAACGCGCGAAAACGCAAAACACCAGATGTCGCTGTCCAGTGGCTCATATACAACTAGGAACAGTGACTTAATAATATGAACTTTATGAGTACCGCTAAGAAAAAAGTAGAATCTCTATTAAGCAAATTACCAGATAATTGCTCCCTTGAAGATGTTCAATATCATTTATATGTAATTGAAAAAGTTCTTCATGGTATAGAAGTAGCTGATAAAGAAAGGAAAATTACACAAGAAGAAGCTGAAGGGCTTTTGAGTAAATGGGTTATAAAGTAGTTTGGTCTTCTAAAGCTATTGATGATGTGGATGCGATCGCCTCTTACATAGCGCGTGACTCTGTTTCCTATGCTGCAGCAGTAGTTCATCGGATAATTAATGTAACCCGAAACTTGATTAACGATCCTTTTCAGGGAGAAGTAGTCAGAGAGTTTGGGGAAGAAGATTACCGACAGGATTATGCTTACAGTTACCGAGTCCTTTATAAAATTCGAGGGGAAATGGTAATTGTCGCTGCAGTGATTCATGGAAAAAGGTTATTAGATTTGTAGCTGAAGGCGATCGCGCCCCATCTAATATCAGCTAAGAACCGAGTTTCATCAGAAATTCGGTTTTCTAATGGAAAGTTATAGTTAGTTGTGGGAGCTGATTCGATCAAAAATCACCAGAACGAGTCATCAATCAGGAGACTTGACTATGTGGTGATTTTGTGAATACTCCCAATAGAACTATTCATACTTGATTGACATCCTCTCCGTCCTAAAGGCGCGGAGAAACAAAACCGAACCTTAGTTCTTCGGCGGGTTGACGTTTTGCTGGCGCAAAGCTCCGCTAACACTGGGTGCTGCAAGCTTGGCGCTAGTCTTA
>JBARXI010000860.1:0-7570 GCA_049647275.1 Microcoleaceae cyanobacterium | reverse complement strand
TATTCCTCTAGTCTTTGATTATGAGGCTGAAAATATTCACTCAACTTCTGGCGCATCTCATCACTTATTGGTGAATAATACCCAGAGTTTAACTTTCTATATTCAGAAAGTTGATGTTCTGGCAAATTTAAAAAGTCAAATACTTGTTTCATAATCTCCACAGGTTTCTGATAAAGTTCTTCTCCTTTTAAAATTAGTAGTTGTTCTCTGGGAAATATTGCTAACCATTTTTTTAGAAATTCTATATAAATACCACGCCCTATATAATTGCCTGGTTGCTGCCAATAATTTTTGTCTCCTTGAGGTTTTTTGGGATTTTTTTTCAGTATTTCTAGCTCGGAATTTATCGCTGTTTCAAAAGAGCGCTCGTCCCAATTTAATCTAATCCAATGATGGTATTGGGAAAAGGCTCGATCTATAGGATTTCTCAATATTACTAATAATTTTACTTCGGGAAATACATTATATATTCGCTCCGCAGTCTGATAATTTTCTAGATAGTTAGGAGTTGCTTCTCCAGTGATAAAATTCTCTGATTTTGGCAGAGGAGGAAAATGTGCGAGATACCAATTAATTCCTTTATCAAAGTCTCGATACCAAAAATGAGTTTCTTTTTTAATTGCTGGTATGACTTGAGGATGTTGAGCGATATAATTTTCTAATGAAGTTGTACCACTTTTTTGAGCGCCGATAATAATAAAGTTAGGACCTCTGGCATTTTGTAAATTCCAATGTTGTTGAATAAAGGTGGGGTGAGATTGACGAGTTTTGTTGTAGGAGGCAGTTTGATAATTTTTGATTGCTGCATCTAAATTTCCTGTTGCTGTGAGAATTTCTCCTAGATTAACGTAAGACCAAATATTTTCTGGGTTTGATTGAGTAACTTTTTGAAAAAAGGCTAATACTTGCTGTAATTTTCCTTGTTTCATCAGAAAATTTAATAAATTAGAATAGAAAAAAAACCATGGATATTCTGGTTTAAGTTTAATTGCTTTTATATAAGCTGCCACAGCTTTATCTAATCTCTGAAGTTTGATAAATATATTCCCTAATTGATAGTGAGACCTGAAATTGTTAGGATTTTTGTTGACTGTATTTTGACAGTTTGTAAGTTGTTTGTCTAATTGATTTTTTTTATCTTCGAGTTTGACAAGTTGGCTGGTAATTTCTGGATGATTGGGTTCAACTTGCAAACCAATACTATAGATAATTATTGCGGGATTAAATAAATTTTTCTGCCCTAGTATATTTCCTAATTTTAAGTAAAATTCTGGAGCTTCTGGCTGAATTGATAATTCTTTGACGGCAGTAGGTTTATCTTGTTTATGATTTTGAATAATCTGAAAATAAGAGTTAATGGTTTCCTGTAAATCTGATTTCGATTGTTTTTCTAGAGCGGCTCCCAATTGTTCATGGATGCTTGGCAAATCTTGGTTAAGTTTAAAGGCATAAAAATAAGCTATTACTGCTTCATCCCACTTTTTCAGTTTGATTAATGTTTCTCCTAAACTGTAATAAGACCAGAGAAAATCTGGATTTAGTTGAATAGCTTGATGATAAGCGAGGATGGCTGAGTCTAACTGTTCTTTTTCTTGAAAAATATTGGCTAATTTATGATGTACTACCCAAGTTTCTGGTTGTATTTCTATGGCTTTTTGATAAGAGGTAATTGCTGCATCTAATTGTTTTTGCTTGACTAAAGCATCTCCAAGACAATGATAAGTTACAGCAACTTGAGGATTTAGTTGAAGTGCTTGTTGATATGATGAAATTGCTTGTTGCCACTGCTGAGTATTGGCAAAAGCTTTGCCTAAGCTGTGATGAGACCAGGAAAATTTGGGATTAAGTTTAATGGCTTGCTGATAATTCAATATAGCTTTTTGCCAATTTTCTTCACCACTATAAATTTCTCCCAAATTATGATGTGCTTGGGATAAATTTGGGTTTAACTGAAGTGCTTGTTTGTAACAGGCGATCGCCTCTTTCTTTCGCTCGTATTTTGATAGAGTTTTTGCCAATTTTAGATATTCTAAATCTGTTGCCCATTCTGGTTTTATGGTGAGCGCTTTATACCAAGAAGATGCTGCTAATTCTGGCTTGTTTATTTGATGCCATATTTGTGCTAAAACACGGTAAGCATTAGCAAAATTTGGTTGTAATTTGGTTGCTGTTTGGTAGGAAGCAATGGCTTTATCCCATTGTTTCTGTTTGATATAAACATCACCTAAGTTGGCATGAGCTTCAGCTAAAGTAGGTTGTTTTTCGAGAGCTTTTTTATACCAATCAATAGCTGAATCTAAGGCATCTATTTTTTCCATAATTTGCCCTATGGTATTGCTAGCTGGTGCAAAATCTGGAACTAATTCTAAAGCTTCTAAGCAAGTGGCATAAGCCTTGTCAAAATTTCCTAGAGTTAGATAATATTCGGCTTGTTCGTTAAATTTTAATGCTGCTGCCTCTGGGTTTTCCATTAACTTGACTGTTACTCCTGCTCACCTAACTTATAATTATATCATGGCTTTTATTTCTCTTTTTATATTCCAGCTTGGAGCCTAGTCAATCAGATAATTTTTGCAAGTTTTATTAAGTCTAATAGTTTCTGCAAATTAACAAAAATATTTTTCCGTGCTGGTTTACCAGAGAAGTCATCATTAAATTCATCACCTATTAAGTGGTAGTGTTCCAAACCACAGACATTGCTGATTAGCCAATAACATTTGACTACATATTCAGAATCAAAAAATTCTATAACTTTCGTACCAGAACTAGAAAATACAAGGTTAGTTAACCCTGCGCCATGAGGTGCTACTACAACTTTAGCATTAGCAAAACATAATGCTTGTTCTGCCACTGACATTAGTTCTAGAATAATAATTTGAAAACCAAATTTTTCTAATAGGCTAACTACTTCTGCTTCATTCACTACTCGTCTTTTTGATGCTTGTTTACGACTTATATATATTTTCTCTGCTAATGATGATTTGAGGAAATTGTTTGGTAAGAATTTCTCTTTGAAAAAATTACAAGCCCATTTTGTATTTCTAAATCCTTCCTGATAAGGAATTGAAGGAACTATTAATTTCTGAGCATGGATATGAGGATAATGTATACTCTCTATAATTTTGTCTTGGGAAATTCCTAAAGTTTTGATAGTTTCTCTCTGAAATTTTGTCTGTATTTTATTGAAAATAAACTTATCTATACTCGATATGTCTATATTGCTTTTATATAGTAAAGATATCCTCGCAAGTACATCAAACATCCAATGATAATATCCACCACCACCCCATCTAACTGAGAGAAAAGCTACTGTTCCATCTATCTGGTAAACTGGCGATAATTTTTCTGAAGATATAATCAGTTCGGCAGCACCAGAAGATATATCTATTATCAATTTATTATCGGCAGTAATAACGGCAGTATTTAATCCATCTCCCCAAGCTCTTGCTTCTGGAACAGTAGCGATGAATGCTTCTCCTGATTTTACTTGGTTCATTTTAAGACTAGGATGAAGTTTTCTCTCTATATTTTGAGATGCTAATAAATTTATTTGACTAGGAGGATGTATATTAATTCGATGTATTGTGTTTATGGAATTAGAAGTAACTTTTCTATCTTCTGTTAATTGACAAAACTTGTTTAATATATCTTTTGGTAAACTCTTATGAATTCTACAATTTCGCGCCGCTTCAGTGTAGGTTTTTTTTTCCAGAATATCAGCTATTTTACTATAACTATATTCATAGTTAGGTTTAATCTGTAAAGCTTGAATAAAACAGGCGAGCGCTTCATCTAAAAAATTTTGCTTTTGTAAAACATCTCCAAGTTTTCCGTAAAATAAATGACGATTGGGATTTAACTCTATAGCACGATTATAAGCTGTAGTAGCTTGCTGATATTCTTGTTTTTTTGTTAGTGCTTCCCCTAAGTTATAATATAATCTAGGATTATTTGAGTTTATTTTTATCCCTTGACTGTACACTTTTATTGCTGCATCTATCTCCCCTGTTTGAATTAAAGTATTTCCGAGTTTGTTGTATGCTACTGATAATTTTTTGTCTAATTTTATCCCCTGATGGTAACAAGCGATCGCCTCTTCTAATTTGCCTAATTCTAATAATTTATTTCCTAAACTTAAGTATTGTGTTGCTGTAGCTGAAGTTGGTTCCAAAATAACTGCTTGATAGCTGCATTCTGTTACTAACTGATCTTTACCTAAACGTTGCCATATTTTAGCCAAATTCCGATAAAAACCTGCTGTATCTGGCTTAATCTCAATAGCTTTTTGATAATATTTTATAGCTTCTTCCCACTCCTGTTGCCTAGCATTTATGCTACCTATATTTGCATAAGCTTCCGCTAGATTTGGATTTTCTTCAATTGCTTTGAGATAAGAATTTATAGCTAATTCTAACTTTCCCATTCCTTGCATTACATTACCTAGAGTTTTATAAATTTCCCCACAGTTTGGTAAAATCTCTAGAGCTTTTAAACAAGTTTTATAGGCTGCATCTAGTTTTCCTTGAGATAAATATATTTCTGCTGTTTCACATAAACTAAATGCTAAAGTTTCTTGATTTATCAGATCGGACATATTTTTCCTAACTCCTGATTCATTTGGCTTTACTAGAAGAAAAAAAGAAAGATATTTTTTAGTCTCTGCTTAGGATTTGCTGAAAAAGTAGAAGTAGGGGTAATTCATGAATTACCCCTACTTAAGAATTACCCCTACTTAAGAATTACCCCTACTTAAGTAATTCATGGAAAGCGTAGCATTCCGGAGGAAATTACCCCTACTTAAGTAATTTATGGAAAGCGGAACATTCCGGAGGAAGTTACCCGTATAGGAGTCAGGAGAAATAGGGAAAAAAGAGAAAGTAAAAAAAATTATTGCCTGAGATTTTTCCCCCTACATTTGCTCAAAAAGCTCAAAATACGAGCAATTCACTTCTAAAAGCTGGCACTTAATTTCGCTCCTAAAAGACTAAAAAATTTACAGATAAAGGCTTTTAGAATCGATCGGTAAGCCATACTTAAAATCAAATATTGAATACACTTTAATCAAGAATAAATTTTACCCCACATTAATTACCTTCTTGAAAATTCAAGGAAGATTGTTTTTATTCAAGTCTCCAGCCAAAAAAACTATTTAAATTTCTTCAGTCCAACAAAAATCCACTCCTGTTAATTACTTTTTCCTTCTTTCTTTTTCCATCTACCTTATTTTCATATTACCAGTTAAATTGTCTTCCCAGATATTCCTCTAATCTCTGATTATGAGGTTGAAAATATTCACTCAATTTCTGGCGGAGAGACTCGCTAATTGGTGGATAATAGCCTGAATTTAATTTTTTATATTTTGGCAGTTGATATTCTGGCAAACCCAAAAAATCAAAAATTTGCTTCATGCTAGTAGTAGGTTTTTCATAAAAGTCTTCTCCTTTCAAAATTGGTTTTATTTAAGTCTCCAGCTCAAAAAACTCTTGAAATTTCTTCAATCCAACAAAAATCAATTCCTATTGATTAATTTTTTCCTTATTTCTTCTTGCATCTATCTTATTTTCATATTACCAGTTAAATTGTCTTCCCAGATATTCCTCTAATCTCTGATTATGAGGTTGAAAATATTCATTCAATCTCTGGCGGAAAGACTCATTAATCGGTGTATAATAACCAGAATTTAATTTTTTATATTTTGGCAGTTGATATTCTGGCAAACCCAAAAAATCAAAAATTTGCTTCATGCTAGTAGTAGGTTTTTGATAAAAGTCTTCTCCTTTCAAAATTAGAAATTGTTCTCTGGGAAATATTTCCATCCATTTCTTGATAAATTCTATATAAACACCTCTACCTATATAATTTCCTGGTTGTTTTTGCCAGTAGTTTCGATCGCCTTGGGGTAAAGATGGACTTTTTATCAGCATTTCCAGTTCAGAATTTATAGCTTCTTCAAAAGAACGTTCTTCTCTTTTTATTCTCACCCAATGATAATATTGAGAAACGGCTCTATCTACAGGATTTCTGAAAATCACTAATAATTTTACATCAGGAAATACATTATATATTCGTTTGGCAGACTGATAATATTCCAGATAGTTAGGAGTAGCTTCACCAGTAATAAAATTTTTTGATTTGGGAATAGGAGGAAAATGAGCAAGATACCAATCAATTCCTTTATTAAAACCTCTATACCAAAAATGAGTTTCTTTCTTAATAGCTGGTATGACTTGAGGATGTTGAGCAATATAATTTTCTAAAGAAGTTGTGCCACTCTTTTGAGCGCCAATAATAATAAAGTGAGGTCTCCTAGTATTTTGGGAATTCCAGTTTTGTTCAACAAAATTTGGGTGAGATTGGCAAATTTTATGATAACAAGCAGTTTGATAGCAGGTAATTGCTTCATCTATATTTCCCATTTCTGTAAAAATTTCTCCTAAGTTTAGATAACACAAAACACTATTTGGATTAAGTTGAGTGGCGTTTTGATATAACTTTAATACAGGCTGAAGTTGCCCTTGACTTACCAGAAATTTCCATAATGCTGAGTAATTGGAAAACCAAGGATGTTCCGGTTTTAATCTAATAGCTTCTAGGTACGCATCTACAGCTTTATCATTTTGAAATTTGTGTATAAGAGCATTGCCTAAGTAGAAGTAAAGTCGATGAAATTTAGGATTGAGAATAGTTGCTTGGCGGTAAGTATTAATTGCTTCATCCCATCGTTGTTGTTTAGTATAGATATTACCTAAACTATAATAACTCCAAAAGAAATTAGGCTGAATTTGTATTGCTTTCTCGTAAGAAGCAATGGCTGGTTCTAGCTCTCCTTTTTCTTGAAAAATATCTCCTAATTTTTTGTGGAATAAATGATTGTTTGGTTTTAACTCTATTGCCCGGCGATAAGCAAATATGGCTAATTCATATTCTCTTTTTTCTTTCAATACTTCCCCTAATAAATAGTAATTTTTCGGATTTGTAGGATTTATTTTTATCCCTTGGTTTAAGACTACTAATGCCTCCTCTAGTTCTCCCTTTTGAGTCAGCACTTCTCCTAAATGTTGATATGCTGCTGATAAATTTGGGTTAATTTTAATCCCATGATAATAACAGTCAATTGCTGCTTCTATTTTGCCTAACTCTAAAAGTTTATTTCCTAAATTTAAGTGCTCTGTAGCTGTGGCTGATTTTGGTTCTAGTATAAGTGCTTGATAAAAGCATTTATTAGCTAATTCTTCTTTGCCAAGACGCTGCCAAACTTTAGCTAAGTTGCGATATACTCCTGCTAAATTTTGTTGAATACTAAGAGCTTTTTCGTAGGCAGAAATTGCTTGTTCCCACTGCTGTTGTTTCGCATAAACACTACCAAGATTAGCATGAGCTTCAGCAAAATCAGGAAATATATTGATGGCTTTATTGTAATAATTTTTTGCTGCTTCTATTTCTCCTTTTGCTTGGAAAATATCTCCCAAGGTTTTGCAAGCTGGAGCAAATTTTGCTTGACTATTTAATGCTTTTAAACAAGCTGCATAAGCCTCGTCTAATTTTCCTTCGGCTAAACTCGCTTCTGCTA
>JBARXI010000859.1:0-2417 GCA_049647275.1 Microcoleaceae cyanobacterium | reverse complement strand
ACTGATAACTGATAACTGATAACTGATAACTGATAACTGAAATGACATCCCTCTGTTGCCTGTTGCCTTCCGGAGCTGTTGCCAATTCCGGTCCGGAATGCGGGGGGCAAACAACCCAGATGTATTGTCAAACGCCAAAAAACGTACTGCTACATACACTGCTCATTTAGATAGTAGAGGAGCATTGTATATAGCTTCTAGCAGTTCTAAGGTATCAAAATCAAGTCTAGTTTTATCTTTAACTGCTTCGACCATTGTTTTAACTTGCCAATGTTCGCCAGTAAAAGTCGGATATTTTTGACTATAGTCATATTGATGTTCTAAATTAATAGTTTGCCCAAGATATTCTATTTCTTTTAGATCGCCTAAAATCTTCGTCATACTATAAAAAATCACATCTTCTACTAAACCAAGAATCTCAAAATTATCGGCATAAGCTTGATAAACTTAAAGAGAAGTAAACTCAAGATGATGAGTATTATCTATTCCTTCATTTATTCAAGCTTGCCCTATTTTAAATACTTGTTCAAAATCTCTATAAATTGCTCGCTTTTAAAATTATCATAAAGCAAATCGCCAATATAAATAAAAATCTAAAGCATGATGATGAGTGACAAAATATCGAGCAGCAAGCCCTCCATAAATAAACTGTTAAATAGGATTTTCTGATTCATAAAAACCAGTATTTCCAAGATAGGTATGAAATCTTTTTAGTAATTGATGATTAATTAATAGTAATATTCCTAAAAGTTATTTTTGTTTTATTTTTTTTGCAAATATTTAGATTAAAACTTATTTTTTGTGTTTCACTAACGAGTGAGATAAAATCATATATACTTTTAACCACTAAATAATCAAATTATTGCCGTAGTATTGATTATATAGAACAACTTGAAATTATCAGAAAGATTGCTAAAATAGTCGATAAAAAAATACTAAATATTTAATCTAGTAGACGGGAGGTAATTTTGAAGGAAGCTAGGAAGATAAAGACTATTCTCGAAGCTTGGTTCAACTACATTGATTTAGATGATTACAGTAAAGCTAGGGTTGAAGCGGATCAAAAGGAAATAGTAAAGCTGCTAGGAAACCATATGTTAATTGAAGAAGCGAGCGATATTTTGAAAACTTCACAAATCAATAAAACAACAACCCCAACAGGAAAGTAGTATGGGCTTTATCGTTCTTGCCAGTTATAGATGTAGACAATGGAAAATCTTATCTTTGTCCTATGTTTAGCGTGGTGTTGGTGAGACCGGGAGAGAAAGTGCTGATTAGAACGCCTATCCGAGATTTTCCTGGAAAGACTGTTTACCATTGTCATATTCTCGACCATGAAGGTTTGGGAATGATGGGCAATCTAGAAATTAAGGCTTGACTTTCCAGTAAAGCAGAAGGTTTATAATTAAAAAAATCACTTATAGATTATTTGAGGCATCTGAATTATTAAAGAGGGTTTTCCAAAATGGCTTTAAAAGTTCCAATGCGGTTTGAATCAGAACCCTTGTTATGGTTAGTTGAGGATATCTATACTCCCGAAGAGTGCGCTGAGTTTATTAATTTGATTGAACGTTCTTCTCCAACGTTAGCAACCAACAATCCAATGTATCGAAATCAGGATCGAGTTATCCGCGATGATTCTAAGATGTCAAAGAAACTGTTTGAGCGATTACGTCCGCATCTTCCTGAAAAGATGGGAGATTATGAATTGATTGGATTAAATGAGCGCTTGAGGATGTATAGATATCGTTCAGGACAACACTTTGAGCCACACATGGATCATTGGTATCGACCGAATGAGACGCAAATTACATTACACTCGGTATTGGTCTACTTCAATGACGACTTTGAGGGTGGAGAAACTCGATTTCAAGAGCAGATTTCGGAAACTGTATTTCCTAAGCCAGGAAGGGTTGCTATCTTTCAACACAAAATTCGCCATGAAGGATGCGTTGTTAGAAATGGAACTAAATACGCTATGAGAACAGATATATTATATGGTTTGCCTAGCTAATAATCTAGGGTTAAGGTGAGACTAACAATACTAAAAAGACATCCAAAACCACAGAAGATTTTTGAAATCTTCTCTTTTAGGCAACCTTCACCTTTTTAAAACTCTTAAAAAACTCTTTTTCTAGCCAGAGGAATTTTATTATTTAACTCATTAACTCTACCATTGAATACATCTCTAAGCTTTAAACACGATCGCCGGATCGATGCGAGTCACTTTTTGAATCGCAAAGAAACCCGAACCCACACACATGATAACCGTTACACCCAAAACCCCAAACGCAGACCAAGGCGTAATCAAAATAATAATTCCCTTACTCGCTACCCAACTACTCAATCCCAAACATAGCAATATCCCAGGAATATAACCTAAAACTGCCATCCATATTGCCTGCTCAATAATAACT
>JBARXI010000858.1:0-6296 GCA_049647275.1 Microcoleaceae cyanobacterium | reverse complement strand
GATTTGTGATGAAAGAATGGAATTAGTTTTTCAACTTTATTCAGAAGGTAACTCCCCTTTTATACTTGATAAGGTAGGTCACGGCTATATTACTTAATGTCAAAATCATAAACATCAGTTAGCATTTTCTTGGTCTAGTTGTTGAGGCGATCGCTAAACTATTAATCTATAAATTAATCCAATATATAATCAGGACTTACACAAATTTACCCAGAACTTGGCAAAAATTATCTGTTTTACACTATCTATGGTTAGTGGTGCGTTGCAACGCACCCTACTGGTAGAGTCTACCAATTTATCAACCAGTGCAATAAAGAATCTTAAACGGTCATTTTTTTTCAACTAATTACTATTTTTTGAAAAATTTATTTATTCCTTCTGCAAACAAAAATTATGACTAATATTTCCCCAGAAATTAAACCCTATAAACGTCACGCTTGGAAACCTATAACTATTGACGGTGATGGTGCTTTAACTGCTTCTAAATTTGCAGGTAAACCTTGGTTAGCAAAATCCGAACAATGGCCAAAATGTCCCCATTGTGAGAATCCTTTACAATTCTTTCTTCAGCTAAACCTAAATAAATTACCAGAAGCACTACAAAATGAGTTTGGTAGTGGTATTTTACAAATGTTTTATTGTACAGATGAGGAACTACCTTGTGATTGCGATTATGAAGGATGGCAAGCATTTTCAGATATTCATTTAATTAGAATTATTCAACCAGAAGCAGAGGTAGAAGATGTAGAAAATCCGGAAATAGAAGATATTTTTTCACCTAAATTAATTGTTTATTGGCAACAATTAGAAGATTATCCTCTTTCTGAAGAAGCAGCAGAATTTGGTGTAGAATTAGATGATAAATTATTTGAAATAAACTTTCCCACTGAAGGAGATAAATTAGCAGGTTGGCCTTTATTGGAACAGGGAATAGAATATCCTAATTGTCCGATTTGTGGTGAAAGAATGCGGTTAGTTTTTCAGATTGATTCTAATGATAACTTACCCTTTATGTTTGGAAACCTTGGTTGTGGTCATATTACTCAATGCAAACATCATAAAAATCAGGTAGCATTTGGTTGGGCTTGTGGCTAGTGTCAAGTTATTTGTCAGCATAATTAAGTAGGTAGGCACAAATAATTAGTAAAATGGAAACTGCTTTGAAATCTCTGAAACAATTGAGATTGCTTTCGGTGCTGAATGCTCCGCAAACCCTCCACTCCGTTCCAGTCGCTTCGGACATAGTTACGTTTAATTACGGCTACCTACTTAGTAGAGATATTGAATTTAACAGCTCTACTATTCAGGGTGTAAAATAGTAGTTTTTTGATGGTATTATTTACATGATATTTACCCAATAAAAGCTAATTTTTGAATGAATAATTAAGAGTTGAAATAATGAAAAAAATAATTAGGATTGCTAAAACTTTTTTATTTACTTACTACGCCTATATGGTTGAATACAGAGCGGAACTCTTATTATGGATGTTTTCATCTTCTTTGCCTTTTATTATGATGGGAGTTTGGATAGAAGCTTCAGCAGAAGGTGAATTTGCATTAGACACATTACAATTCGCTCGTTATTTTTTTGCTGTATTTCTTGTCCGACAATTAACTCCTGTTTGGGTGATTTGGGATTTTGAAAGAGAAGTAGTTGAAGGGCATTTATCACCTAAGTTATTACAACCAATAGATCCGGTCTGGCATCATGTCGCTGAACATATTTCAGAAAGGTTTGCTAGGGCACCATTTGTTTTGGGTTTAATACTCTTATTTTTTGTTCTCTATCCCCAAGCATTTTGGTTGCCAAATTTGGGAAACCTTTTGTTATTTTTAATGGTGGTGTTAATGGCGTTTATTTTGCGATTTTTAATTCAATATACTTTGGCTTTATTTGCGTTTTGGACGGAAAGAGCAAGTGCGATCGAGGATTTGTGGTTTTTACCTTATATGTTTTTATCGGGGATAACTGCGCCACTAGAAGTGTTTCCAGAATTAGTACATCAAATAGCATTGTGGACTCCGTTTCCTTATCTAATTCATTTTCCTGCTGCTATTTTGGTGGGGTTGCCTGTAGATGTTGTGCGCGGGTTATTCGTGATGTTTGGTTGGGGTATAATATTTTTTTGCTTAAACCGTTGGTTATGGCGAAAAGGATTAAAACAATATTCGGGGATGGGGGCATGAATATACAGCAGTTTCCTACTTTATGAAGTACATATATTTATGATTTGAGGGAGTGGGAAGTGTGGGGAGTGTGGGGAGTGTGGGGAGTGTGGGGAGTGTGGGGAGTGTGGGGAGTGTGGGGAGTGTGGGAGTAGGGGGCACATATTCACCCCGTTAGCTTGACCACATTAACCTGCAATCTGCTGTAAATATGTGGGAATAATTGGAGTAAATTTAATTTAATATCCGATCGCTCTTTAACAAACCCTTAAACTAATATTGAGATTCAATAAATTTTGTTAGATCTATATCATTACGTTAATTAGTTAAGACAATAAATTTGGGTTGTTTGCGAAGCATTCCAGCAGTAAAACGGAACAGGCAACAGGCAACAAGGAACACAGGGATATCCGCGCCCTTAATGTGTAGTGCTATATGATTACTTTGGTTAAGACTTTTACTGTTCTTCCTCAAAAACAACAAGATCCAGTTAACTCTATTTTTAGGGTTTATACTGAGGTAGTTCAATATCATCCTGGGTTTATTTCTGCTAGATTACTTGTTAGTAATGACGGCACAAAAATTACTGCTATTCCTAACTGGGGTCGTCAAGAATATCTAGAAGCGATGAAAAATTCTCCGGAATGTAAAAATTTGCACGACCAGAACTTTTTAAAATCTATAGTGTCATTGTCATTCGAGTCTAATTTGTATCAAATTGTAGGTATAGCGGTTCTCATCCTTTATGAAGTACAGTATTTTTTCTATTCCTTATTCCTTATTTCTTATTTCTTATTCCCTGTTGCCTGTTCCCTGTTGCCTGTTGCCAAAAATATAAAACTTGTGTATATCACCAAGAGCGAGAAATACTATACTAAATTTTAAAATCTTAAAATCATTAATCTTAATAGTTAATTATTTTAAGTTCAGGTCAAGCTAAAAATATTAGTAATTAAGGATAATAATAAGAATCAAATTTATACTTACGATCTGAATTGATAATATATCCCTAATCTTCCTCGATATACTCTGCTATACTTGGCAAATCTCCTATTTTAGTAGTAAGTAACTGAGGACCAGCAATAATAATTTTTGTTGCACCTTGCCCTACAATCTCAAGAATATATTTCTCTAAACTGGGTTTTTCTACTACTTCCTGAATTTCTAATTCGACTGCCTTTTCCTTGGCTTTACGTTCAACCCGCTTTAACACATCACCAGCTAGAGCGCGATAACCTTCCAACATCGAGTTTTGTAGTTTATGCAAAGGATTAGAGCCAAGCCAACCACTTTGTCCTAGTTCACCAATAACATCATTGATTGAGTTATTATTAATAAAAAATACTACTCTCAATTTAGCTTGATGTTGTTGCGCTGCTGAAACTGCTTTCCACATTGCTTTATCGTAAGCATAGGGATTTGCGATCGCCAACCAAATACTCATATTTTACACCCTCAAACCAAATAAAGGCCAATAAAATTTCGCCATTGCCAAGAATATCAAGAATCCCACTAATTTTAGCAATAAGCCACGCTTAAAAGCTTCAGAAGGTGATACATAACCACTACCCATAATAATGGCCATTACTGGAGTACTGACTGGTAACAGAAAAGCTAAACCAGATGGTAAAGTAATACCAAGTGTCATAGCTCTAGGATCTATTCCATATTTAGCGGCTAAAGCCAGTCCAACTGGCATCAACACTGCCACGGCTGCAGCATTACTCATTCCCTCTGTCAAGATAGTAATAATTACAACCATTGCCACAAAACAAATAAAACCAGAATTAATCCATGACCCCAATAAAGTTTCTGCTAATGCTTGTGCTGCCCCTGTATCTCTTAACACTGCACTGAGCGCAATAGCACTACCGTACATCAAAAAAATACCCCAGTTGACATCTTCTTCCACTTCTTGCCAATTTGCCAACCCGAAAACGAAGCTACACATAACCCCAAACAAAGCAATTATATCTAGCCCCCAAGCTTTTCCCTGAAAAACCCATAGCATAACTATTACTACCATCAATACCAATGTACCAATTTCGCGTCGAGAAATTGGTCCGAGACTTTTCGATCTAGCTTCGAGAAATTTTCGAGCAGTGGGCAAGGAGACGACTATACCTTTACCAATTTGTAAAAGTATAAGATAACATACTATTAACAGCAGCACTACTAATGGAATAGACCAAATAAACCACTCAACGAAGCTAATATCGTACTCTCCGTTTGTGTTACTGCGAAGCACTCCTAATGCTAGAGGGGCTCTGGCTCCCCCGAGTAAAGTTGCTATACCACCAATACCACAACCCCAGCCCAAAGCCAAGAATGCTGCTAGTCCAAAACGTCCACCTGGTCTAGCTCCTGCAGCTTGTACAACTTCTATTACCACTGGGAATAACATTGCTGTGACTGCGTAGGAACTAATCACAAAAGACATTAGTGCTGAAAGAATTAAAATAGAGGCAATTAGAGTATTTTGGGTTTTGCCAAAACGGGAAACTACTGTTAGGGCTAAACGAGTGCTGAGGCCAGAACGCTGAATTGGACTTGCTAGAATAAATGCTCCCAATACAAAGAATACTGCTTTGTTGCCAAAATAGGCATAAGTTTCAGTGGCAGACATACTGCCACTGATAGGAATTAAAAACAGTACCATTAAGCCTGTGACTGCCACTGGTAGGGTATTGGTTGACCACAGAAAAGCTGTTACCCCAAATACTGCTAAAGCTCCTTTTGCTTCTTTTTCTATTCCTGCCATCGGAAACAGGAGAATACCTATATAAATGAGTGCTGCAGCTACAAACCAAAGCCAACGATACTGAGGTTGACGAGATATCCGTAACCAAGTACGAAGATGTTTGATATTTTCCATGTATATGAATTAGTTTTGACGTGGAGATTTAATTGGTTATTCTTTGAGATAAATCGGATAATTTTTGTGTTTTAAGATGGCTTTTATCACTGATTTAGTAGTCACATCTCAAGTTATTAGGACTTACCGAACATCAGGTATTTCTGTCATTACAAGCAACGATGAAGTCATCTGAAGCCAAAATATCAAGCGAACTTTTTTGTTTCTCATGGGTAACTCCTGCTTATATTTAACTTGTGACAAATTAAATATTAATGTTATCATAGTAAATATCTTAAGTCAATAGATTAATGGTACTTTAAATTCCTGTTTTTAGTCAGGATTTAAACTTTGTTTTTTGCAGGATTTTGTGAATGGAACAAATGAATCAAACTGGTGTAACAGTATGGTTTACGGGTTTAAGCTGTGCTGGCAAAACTACTCTAAGTTTCGCTGTAGCAGAAGAGTTGCGATCGCTTGATTACATGGTAGAAATTCTTGATAGTACTGTGGTACGTCAAGACATTGGTAAAAATTTGGGTTTTAGTAAAGCTGACCGAGATGAAAATATCCGTAGAATTGGTTTTTTAGCTCATCTTTTAACTCGTAATGGTGTGATTGTTTTAGTATCTGCTATTTCTCCTTATAATGAAGTTCGGGCTGAGGTGAGAAAACGACTTGGGAACTTTATTGAAGTTTATGTTAATGCACCTCTAGAGGTTTGTGAGGCAAGAGATCGAAAAGGACTTTATCAACTTGCAAGGTCAGGAGAAATTCAAGAGTTTACTGGCGTTGATTTACCTTATGAAGCACCGCCAAACCCTGAAGTTGAATGTCGAACTGACCTAGAAGAAATCACAGAAAGTAAAGAAAAAATTCTAATTAAAATGGAACAATTGGGTTATTTAAAACCTCGCAATTATTCTCATTCTCAAAGTGAGTTTGTGCAGAGTTAGTAAGTTTAATTAATCCAGTTTAATGAACGATAAAAAGTTTCGTTCGGCAAACTGGGTTACTTTACTCACATAATTCTGTTTAAGCTGTTTCTAGTTGAAGTCGGAGTTATTCTAATTCTGTTTGTCATTTATGTTTAAAAGATTGTAATAGACCTCTCCAAAAATTTGTAAAGTCTTTCTATTACTTGATTTTAGCTCATTTATAATTATTAAGCACTCATGCTTTATTTGACGTATTTATAAGTATTTGAAATATTTTTTATTAAAAATAAGAGGATTTGTTACAGAAAATTATTATAATTTTTTCTAGATTATTTTTG
>JBARXI010000857.1:0-3001 GCA_049647275.1 Microcoleaceae cyanobacterium | reverse complement strand
CCCTTACTAAGTGCGATTGAAGGGGATTCTACTACTCCCCCCTTACTAAGGGGGGTTGGGGGGGATTCTACTCCACTAAGAGCGGTTGGGGAAGATTCTGCCACACGCTCAAAAGCATCAAGCAGGGTTTGCACTTCCGTTTCCCGTCCATAGAGTTTTTCAGGAATCAGGAAACGATCGCTCCTATCCCTCTCTCCAAGTTCAAAAGTTTCAATTGCACCTTTAGCATCCAACTTTTGCAAACATTGTTCTAGGTCATGCTTCAATCCCAAGGCACTTTGATATCGTTCCTCAGCATTCTTTGCCATCAACTTGAGAATAATTGCCTGCAACATTTCCGGAACCGAACTGCTTGCTGGAAAGCTCACTATCTGAGCAAGATGACAATGCACCAACTCCATTGGATCTGTAGTTTCAAAGGGTAACTTCCCAGTCAGGAGTTCAAAAAAAGTCACACCCAAAGAATAAAAATCAGTGCGATAGTCAATTCCCCGGTTCATCCGTCCGGTTTGTTCGGGAGAGATGTAGGCGAGAGTTCCTTCCAAAATATTAGGGTTAATGAGTTGTTGCTGTTCTTTGGGTAGTAAACTGGATATACTGAAGTCGATTAATTTAACTTGCTTGGTTTCAGGGTGAATCAGGATGTTGGTCGGTTTGATATCTTTATGAATAATACGTTGTTGGATGAGATAGTGTAAAACTTCAGCTAGTTGAATGGCAATATCCAGGAATTTACGGAGGTTTCGGTTTGACTGTCGCCAATACTCCGAGAGAGC
Source organism: Microcoleaceae cyanobacterium (assembly GCA_049647275.1). Lineage (GTDB taxonomy): Bacteria > Cyanobacteriota > Cyanobacteriia > Cyanobacteriales > Microcoleaceae > JASJEE01. Next base: position 2,225 of record JBARXI010000857.1, on the reverse strand, counting down.
CATTGCTCCTTCATCAGGCATAACCAAGACATAACCATTGCCGTAGCGTTCTAATGCCAGGGGTCGAACAATGGCTGGATGTTTCAGATGGCGGGCGATCGTGTATTGGTTGCGGAAGGTAACTAATTCATTGAAGTTAGGTTGAGGGTTGCGTAAAACTTTGATGATAACTGGTTGGTTGTCGCTGGTCTGGATAGTTCGATAGACTAGGGTGCGAGTTCCGATATAGATTGGGTTGGCTTCTTGATAACCAGATAATTTGAGCATTTTTATTCTTAGGACTAAGGTTAAGCAGCAGAACTAATTAATTTTTTGATTTTATTATACTAATTCAAGCTTGACTTTCTCCTTATACCAATGTCAAGAATTACTACAAAAAAGGCTTTCTATGAGAGATTTGTCGGCGCTCATTTGTAACAAAAATTTATCAAATTGGTTTAATCTAATACCAATTCACTTAAAAAATGTCACAAATAGTTGGTAACTGATGAAGTGAAATAATAAGCTAAAATTACTGTAAAACTTAGGTTTCAAGTCGCTCAAATATTACTTCTGACTCACAGGAGTGCGCGTTCCCTTGCGTCTGTCGCCGACGCGGGGTCGCACCGCTTCTGACTTCTGATTTTAGTGAAACGGTATAACGTGCCTAAGTCCTGATTGAGAGACTGAGCCAGAATCATATCATGTCCGCTGGTATCGTTTGTGTAAACCCGAGGGTGAATATCTACAGGAAATTTAAGTTTTTTTATTGCCCTTAAGTATTCCTACCTGTTCCCTGTTCCCTGTTCCGGTGTTCCCTACCTTTGTTATACAATACCGATGCTACCGGACATGATATCAAAAGACATCTGGTGAAAATAAACAAGCCTTTTATTTAACTATTGCATAGCACAGCTAAAGAAAGTAAAAATCACCATGAAAATCATTTTTAATACCTTTTTCATCAAAACATAGCAGTCGCCATTACTATTAGGACATTCTCAAACTCTCAAATTTAGTCACAACTAGAATTTAACTTCTGACTTCAGCTATATATTCCTTGTTCCTTGTTACCTGTTTCCCGATCCCTGTTTCTTTTTACCCGATCCCTGCTCCTACAAAAAATATATATCTTTTTCACCAGGTGTATATTAATTACTTGACATAAACTTATAATCTTGTGGAGAACTAACTCGCCAATTTTCATCACCGATGACTTCTAAAACTTGGTGGTGATATTGTAACAGAGTTGGGCGGTGTCCTACACTAATATAAGCGATCGATAAAGTTTGCAAATGTTGGTAAAGACTTTGTTCGTTCTGCACATCTAAAGCACTGGTTGCTTCGTCTAAAATTGCATAACGGGGTTGAGTTAACAATAAACGAGCAAAAGCTACGCGCTGTTTTTCTCCCATTGACAATATATTATCCCAATCTTCAATAGCATCTAAACCACTACTAAATCTTGTCGCTAAGTTTGGTAAATGAACTTGGTTAAGCACTCGATAAATTTCTTCATCAGAAAGATTTAAGTCAGTGCGTGGATATAACAGTTGGTCTCGCAGCGAACCTAAAATCATATAAGGACGTTGTGGTAAGAAAAGAATCTCTTCTGGTTTCGGTCGGTAAATTGTTCCAGTGCCAGAATTCCACAAACCAGCGATCGCTCGTAGAATAGAACTTTTTCCTCCACCGCTAACCCCTACAATTAAGAGTCCTTTACCCGGTTGTAATTCTATAGATACATTTTTAACTAAAGTTCTTTCATATTTAGGAGTGTGCAAAGTGACGTGCTGTAGATTTAAACGGGAATCTTCAACTGTGTTAATTGTTGTACTGCCTTCTATTGATGATACTTTTGGTGCTTCTAGAACTCTGGCAAAATTCTCTAAACGTTCAATTCCTGCGATAAAACTGCTGAGGAATTCAAACATCCTAACTATGATATTCAAGGATCTAAAGACTTTTCCAAAAGCTCCATTCGCTTCTTGTATTGCTCCCACTTCCAACCCTGGTTCCCCTGCTAAAATTCTCGGACCAATAATTAAAGCTGGTAACATCCAGGTAATATAACTATATATGTTTTGAAAAATATCTAAATTTCTCTCCCAGGTAATCACTTTGTTATAAATACTTAAAACCGGAGCAAATATCTGCTTAATGTAAGTAAATTCTCGATCGCCTCCATAATAAAAAGCAATTGATTCAGCATTTTCTCGAATTCTCACTAAGCTAAATCGGAAATT
>JBARXI010000856.1:0-28513 GCA_049647275.1 Microcoleaceae cyanobacterium | reverse complement strand
AGCCTCTTCTTTTAAGAAGAAAAGCGGTCGTTTGCGCAGCATTCCGTAGGATGGGATGGCGAGGATACCTCGCCATATCCAATCGACCAAGAGAAGTCAATAATTTTCTCATTGGTATCAATCCTCTTCCTTCAAGGGACAGGTAATTATCAATTATCAATTATCAATTATTGAACGATCGCCTAAAACTTAAAACATTTTTTTATGAGCCATAAACGGATTTTTATCACAGGTGCTAGTGGCTGTATTGGTCATTATATTGTTGAGTCATTAATTCAAAACACACAACATGAACTTTACTTATTAGTAAGAAATCCGGATAAACTGAAAATTGACTACAAAGCTCGTTCGGGTATTCATCTATTAGTCGCAAATCTGCGAGAAATTGATAAATTTTCATCTTTACTTCAAGAAATTAATGTGGCAATTTTAGCTGCTACAGCTTGGGGAAATTTGCAGGAAGTATTTGATATAAATGTGATTAAGACTATTAGGTTGGTGAAATTACTAAATCCAGAAGTATGTGAAAATCTCATCTATTTTTCCACCGCTAGTATTCTTGATAATCAGAACAAATTACTCAGAAAAGCTGGTGAAATTGGCACTGATTATATTCGTTCCAAGTATGACTGTATGTCTCAGTTATCTCGACTAGATAATTTACCGCCTCTGACTTATCTTTTTCCAACTTTAGTTTTAGGAGGAGATGGAGAAAAACCATATTCTCATCTTTCTGCTGGTTTGCCGGAAATAATAAAATATATTGGTTTAATTCGGTGGTTAAAAGCTGATGGTAGTTTCCATTTTATTCATGCTGCTGATATTGCTAAAGTAGTTACTTATTTAGTAGAAAATCCACCAGAATCAAAGGAAGTTCAGAAATTAGTTTTAGGTAATTCAGAAGTTACAGTAAATCAGGCTATTGAAGAATTTTGTGCCTGTTTGAATAAACGAATATATTTGCGCTTGCCTTTGTCTGCTTGGTTGATAGAAGTAATAATATTAGTATTCCAAATTCAAATGGCAGCTTGGGATAGATTTTGTTTAGAATACCGTCATTTTACATATCAAAATCCGGTTAATCCTACAACTTTTGAACTACCGGCTTATTGCCCAACTGTTGGTGATATTTTGAGAACTAGAGATATTATATAGAAGAAAGAAGGAATCACGAATTTCGGTAAATCGATCTTACCAGTCAGTTCAAATTGTTCGTCATTAAAAGAAGTGGTATATAGCGAAGGATTGTTTTTATCCTTCTTAAAAAGAACAGGGTTAAATACATTTAATTAATATGAAAAATAATCCTTCGGAAGCTCCCCCCTAACCCCCTTTTCAAAGGGGTAATCTGTAGCAAAAATTTTAGTATTTCATCTAATATCATGTGCGGTTGAACAGTTATAAATAACGACACGACGGAGGAGTCTGTAGGGGTAATTCATGAATTACCCCTACAGGAGGGAAGAAAGAAGTTTTTTATCACGCTATTAACCGGACATGATATGACATCCTGTTGCCAAAAAATTCATCGCTCATTAATCGATAAACGATCAACGAACTCGAACTTTCATGCCCTCAAAAAGCTTTATTGTATAGAACCCCTAAACGTATCTTTGTCAATGAAGATCGTTTTTTTAGTTAGGAGACAGGAGACAGGAGACAGGAGATAAGAGGTAAGAGGTAAGAGGTAAGAGGGAAGAGGGAAGAGGGAAGAGGATCGATCTGAAAAATTCCACAAATAGAGCAGATTTTTCCTCAAAATTGAAAATTGATGCGCGAGAAGACTTAACTATGGTAATTAATTATATAGATATAAAATAAGTTCTATAAACAGGCGATCGCCAAAATGATTAACTTTTTAGATATTTTTATATCTAAAAAGTTATAACGGTTTTTATTAACATAGAATACAACTGTCAGGTCTGTAACTTATCAAATTTCAAACATACTTATCTTCTTTCTGTAGTCTACCTTTGTAAAAACCGCTATAATAATTCCCTGGTTTTATTGTATTACTTTTCGTATGTCAAAACGAATTAGGTAATCTGCATTCTATAGAAAAAGCGACATACATTAATTATTCGATCACTAACAGGATTTACGCAAAGAATGGATTATTTTAAGATAATTTTAATGTTTAGGTGGGGTAGATTTTGGGCGTAAATATAGGGATGTTCCATCGAACATCCCTACTCGTTTTAAGCTACCTCTTCTTTTACCTTTTCCAACTGCGGTCTTGCTTCTTCCTTTTCAATCAAATTTAACTGTTTATTCTCAGCCAAATATTCAGCCAACTGCGCTTCAATATTATCTTTGACGATATGACGATACTCATAGAAATGTTCAATATGAGCGCAGGTACTGATATAATGTGTCCAAACACTGGGGTTACGCTTGATAATATTAAACAAATGATGCCAAAACTTCCAACGAGTTTTCCGCTGAATACCCTGTCGCCAACAAATAATCAACAATGCTCGTAACTCTATCCAAGTCGGAATTTTTGCAGGCGGTTTGCAAGTAGGCGCACCTAAAATTAAGAAATGACGATAAGTTCGATCCAAAAACTTTTCTTGGTCATACAACTGCCAAAAAGCCTCTACATATTCCCTCGCAATATCTTCTATCGGTCTAGTGGGGAGAAAATTCATCAATGTCACTTGATTAGCATTGGCACCTTTATCCAAAAGCCGACCTTCCCGCGTCAGACGATGCCAGAGTGCAGTATTAGGTAAAACTTGCAACATACTAAACATAGCAGTGGGAATAGTTGTTTGTTCCACAAATTTAACAATACGATCGCCCGCGCCAGATTTTTCCCCATCAAAACCAATAATAAACCCAGCCATCACCCGCAACCCTGCTCTGACAATTTTCTCTACTTCTTCACTCAAAGGATGACGATTATTTTGGTACTTTTGTGTTAACTGTAGACTAGCTTCATCGGGTGTTTCTATCCCCAAAAATACCGACCCAAAATTACAATCTACCATTAACTCCATTAGTTCCTGGTCTTGCGCCAGGTCAACCGAAGCTTCTGTATTAAACCGGAATGGGTACTTATGTTCAACTTGCCAAACCTTCAACTCCTTGAGAAATAACTTGACGTTGCGCTTATTACCAATGAAGTTATCATCCACCATAAATACATGGTGTCGCCATCCTAAGTTGTAGAGACAATCTAACTCTGCTAATAGTTGTTCAGGGGCTTTAGTCCTGGGTTTACGACCATACAGAACAATAATATCGCAAAATTCACATTGGAACGGACAACCACGGGAAAATTGCACCGACATAGAATCATAATATTTTAATTCCAATAAATCGTATCTAGGAACAGGGGTAGTTGTCACATCAGGTTTTTCCCCATCCGCACGAAAAATACCTTGAGTTTCCCCACGCTTAACAGCATCCACAAACATCGGCAGAGTGATTTCCCCCTCATCCAAAATCAGAAAATCTACACCCGCATCTAATTGTTCTTGGGGCAATGCTGTAGGATAAGGCCCCCCACAGGCTACTAATTTGTTGCGTCGTTTTGCTTCTCGGATTTGGTTGTGCAAATCTTCTTTGTGGACAATCATGGCCGAGAGTATTACTAACTCCGCCCATTCCCATTCTGCTTCTGTAACTTCCCTAACGTTTCTATCTACTAACTTAAATTCCCATTCCTGGGGCAAAATTGCTGCTACTGTCACTAGACCTAACGGAGGTAGTAATACTTTGCGATTTACCAGTTCCAGAATTTTTTCAAAAGACCAGAAAGATTTGGGAAATAAGGGATAAATTAATAAAATTCGCATTAAATATTCACTCCTTAGCTTTAGGATACATTCTGTTTTTAGATAGGTTCAGCTTAACGTGATTATCTCGGTTTAACCAAAAATTATTTGATATAGTTCACAAAATATGATGGTTAAGGTTATAACTTTACAACAATTTAATTTAATATATTTTAAGATTTTAGATATTATTATCTTTTTTGAGGATAAAAATTACCCTAAAAATCTTAAATAATAGTTAAAAGTTAACTAATGTAATACAAAATTTGACCTGATCTGTAAAAAGATAGCAATTCTATGGAGGTACTGAATTTTTGGTAGTTGTTGGTTGATGGTTGATGGTGGTAATTATTCATTATTGAAAGTTTATATAGCAATCCTAAATGAATTGTGAAAAATTTAGATGTATTTATTTTGTCTTATACCTACCACCTAATACCTAACACCTACCACCTACCACCACCAAAAATTTATAACTGAAATAGGATGGCTATAGGTGATAGGTTATCAACCACAGTTATCAACTCTAAATCATAATATAAATCTGGTGGAAATTAAATATTTCTATTTGATAAACCCTTGTCTTGAGGTTATATACAGTCGGTTTTAATTAGGGTTCAAATAACCTCTGCTATTAACCCAGAGTAAGTTTTCCTATGCTTGGTGCTTCCTGCTCAAGTTTCTACATTCTTTTTCGCAGATGTCTAATGTAAGTAGCTTTGCCACCTGTCAGACAAACCACAGAATTCTCCCCAGCTCGGAAAAATTAGTTTGTTATACCAATTTGTTAAAGATAAGCTGAGAGGCATCTAAAACGCATATTATGAAGATAATAAATAGAATTAAAATAAGCTAATGCCAGCTACAGGATTTTTAAACCAAGAGCAAAAAGAATAGTCTTTAAAAAGAAATTAGAATAATATATAAAAATTAGTAAAGAAAAGCCAGAACTATTACAGATATGGTTTTGGGACGGGGTGTTTAAAGTAGCGAAATAAATTCGCCACACAGCCCCTCATGAGAGCGGATTCAGTTTGAGAGTCTTGAGAAGAAAACTTTGGGGTAAAAAGGGTACTCGAAAAAAGATTACTGGTCAAAGAAGAAAAGGTCGAGTCAATGTGATGGGTGCTGTTCGTTATTCAGACAAAAAAAGATTAGTTGATTTTGTACCAAAAGGAAATGGAGATAATTTTTATCTAACTTTAAAAGTGCTTGAACGGGAAGTAAAACAAGAATGGGTATCTAAAGTTCAACAATTAATAATTAATAATTAATAATTAACAATTACCTCTCCTTGAAACGGATTGGATTGACTCAAAGGAAATTTTTTTCTTGTCTCTTGGTCGATTGGATATGGCGAGGTCTCCTCGCCATCCCACCCTACGGTTCGCTCCGAAGATCGACCGCTTTCTCCTTTAAAGGAGAGGCTTTAAACCTTAATTATTCGGTAACGTGCCTAAAGATTTTCCCAATAAAGGAACAAAAATTATTATAATCTTAGACAATGCAAGTTTTCATAAAAAAGAAGATATTCTCAAGAAAATTGCGCAAGAAATGCCTAATCTAATTCTGGAGTTCTTACCTCCCTATAGTCCAGATTATAATATTGCTGAATTAGTCTGGCATTCCGCCAAAGAATATTTAGCTCATCGTCTTTTAAAATCAGTTGAACAACTAGAATCTCTTTTACATAAGCTTTTAAATGAAGGAGATTTAACTATTAATTGGAATAGAAAGTTAAAAAACCTCGGTAATGCTGTTAATGCAATTTAAATGCACAACAGCTTATGAAAGAGTTAGATTCCCCAAAATTCACCTTAACTTAACAAAGAGGTGCTGCTAAACTGGGATTTCTACCAGAACTTTATTAAAATTGCATTACAGCACTTTTTAGGATAGTTAGGTATAGTTAAAAATTCATCTCTTTCTACTGTTCCCTGTTTGCTCAAGTCTTAAAAATTTCTACCTAATAACTCAAAAACTACTGTAATTATTCAAGCCATTTATCAAAAATTTCTTCAATTTCTCCTGAATTTTGTAATTTAACTAGAGAAATATTCACCTGTCGAACTAAAGTATTATTCAACGGAAAAGCAAAACCATAATACTCCTCAGCCAAGAAAAAATCAGCTATTCTCAAAGGAAGCTGAGGATTTTGTTTCAAATAATATCTCATTACCGGAGCATCAAAAACTACACCGTCAACTTTTCCATCTGCCAAAAATTTAACTGCTTTTTCTAATGAATCAGTTTCGGTTAAACGTGCTCCATATTCCTTTGCCAAGTTCACTCCAGTTGAACCCTTAACTGTAGCTATTCTTGCTTCTTGTAAATCCTCTGGACTTTGAAATATCTCAATTCCTCGACTTGATAAAGATAACGTTAAAGTTGTAGCAATACCTGCAGTTAAAGAAGAAACAGTTACCATAGTTATCAACATCCAAATCCCCGTAATAAATCTACCCAAGGGCGTAACAGGTGCTTTATCTCCATATCCAACAGTTGTTAAAGTTACAATTGCAAACCAAATTCCATTACCAACACCACGTCTAAATTCTTTTGGGAAATTTTCACTATTCTGGTGTTTTTCCACCATCCAAATCAGAGTTCCAACTGTAAATAAACTGAGGATGAGTAAACCAACTGAAGAAATAAAAGCCCATCCTAAAAAAGGTCTAATTCTATTCCAAAGTCTCGGTCTTTTTTGATGAATTAATAACCCTATTTGCTCTCTAGAATAAGGTTGAGAAAATTCCACCTTTTCCATACGTTCAGCCGTAATACTAATAGAACCAATAATCAAATCTAGGTTGCCTCTAGCTAAACTCTCTAACCTTATATCTGTATTTTGTTGTAGATAAATTAAATCATATTCTAATTCAGCATCCACTGCTATTTTTTCCCAAATATCTACAGTAATTCCTGTAATTTCACCGCCATCATTTATAATAAATGGAGTTGCACCTAAAACCCCAACCCGTAATTTTTCTGCTTGAGCTGGTGGGGAAAAATAAAAAACATAACTAATAATTATCAAAATTGTTAATTTAATGCAGCCAAACATAAAATATTTGTGTTATTTAATTTAACTAAGTAGTTCAATAAAATTCTACAACTGAAATATATAACTATCAAATCATATGGCTAATATTCAAGGCACACCAGGTATTGATTTTCTCAGTGGTACTCCTGATAGTGACATAATAACTGCTTTAACAAGTAAAGATATTGTCAAAGGATTTGGAGGAAATGACCAGATTTTTGGCAACCAGGGCAGTGATGTATTACAAGGTAATCAGGGGGATGATATTATTTTTGGCGGACAAGATGGGGATACAATTTTTGGCGGGCAAGGAAATGACTCGATCTATGGAGACTTTGGCCCAGACTGGTTAATCGGAGATTTGGGTCGAGATACGATGAGTGGAGGCGTTGGTGATGATTTGTTTGCCATCGGTAGACGTGGAGATTTATCTTCTACTGGTGGGGTGAGTTTAGCAGATGCAGATGTAATTACAGATTTTGGTAATGGTAGGGATCGGATTATTCTCACCGGAGGTTTACAGTTTAGTGAGTTGAATATATTGGCATCTGAGGGTAATACTATTATTCAAGACCGACTCACGGGAGAATATTTAGCAATTTTACCAGGAGTAACTTTTCTCGAAGAGTCAAATTTTAATTCTGTATTTGGTGAAGTGGAGTTAGGTCAAATGTTACCTATTTCGGCGCAGGCAAGTTTTTCTGGTCAAACGATTAATTTAGAGGTGGCGCAAACCCCACTCGAACAAGGGATGGGTTTAATGTTTCGCAGCGAGTTGCCAGATAACCAAGGAATGTTATTTTCGATCGACCCCCCTCGCACCGTGAATTTTTGGATGATAAATGTGTTTATAAATCTGGATATGGTGTTTTTAAAAAATGGGGAAGTACAGGCAATTTTTTCTAATTTACCACCTTGCGAAACTGAACCTTGCCCCACTTATGGACCAAATACACCTGTTGATGGAGTTATTGAGTTGAGAGGTGGCAGAGCAACAGAGTTAGGTTTAAGAGTTGGAGACCCCATTGATATTCAGCCTATTTTTTAGCAGGATAATTGATGAAAGGGCTTGACATAGTAACAAAAATGTACTATTTTTCTACAAAAAATTTAGAGAGTAAAAAATGGCAATGACTACAGATTATCAAAGAAAAGGAAATTTCTGGCTTTTCAGCCGGATGTATGGCTTTAATATGGTTCCCGATCGTGATGAAGATTGGGCAACAGTTGGAAAAGCTACACTTGTTTGTGCTAAGGGAGATGGCGTACTCGCTCCAGCAGAACGAGACTGGCAAATTAGCTACTTTAGTGCTTTGGGTGCTCCAGAATTTGTGCTAAAAGAATTGGAGACTTACGAAGCCAACGATGATCTGGTAGAGATTTTTGAGAACTCTTCCGATAGAATAAAAAACTTGGTACAAAAAGATGTTGTTTATCAAGCTATTAAAGCGTCAGCTGCAGACGGTGAGTATAGCGAAGGTGAACACGAAAAAATCTGTAAAATGGCTAAATTGTTAGGGGTAACTTCTGAAGAGGTGGATCAATTAGTAGAACTTCGCAAAGAGGAAGAACAACTTCGCCAAAAGCGGATTAAACTGATTTATCCTAATCAAACTCCTTACTAAGATTCGTAACTATTCATAGAGTTTAAGAAAATGAGGGTGAAGGCGATTAATCGGATAATTTAGCCTCGTTTTCTGGCTTTGTTGCATAAAAGTGCTAGAAGCATGATCAAATAAAGATTCATCAATAAACAACAAAAGATTAAGTAGGGCTTGCTGAAAAAGTCTCCAATGTCTCAAAAAAATCAACACCCGATTTTTTGAGAAATCGGGCTTTTACTCTATTTATTTATCCGTGTCAAAAAACCTTGTCTTGCCCTATTTCATTTATTCAAATCAAACTGTTCCTGCCAAGGAGAACGAACTTGTTCTAATAACCCATATAACTCCTCACCCTCAATCACTTCTTGTTCTAAAATCTGCTGAGAAATCTTTTCCAACAAATCCCGATTATGATTCAAAATATCCAACGCTTGCTGATGAGCTTTTTCCACAATTTCCTTAACTTCACTATCAATTGCCTCAGCAGTTTTTTCACTCAAAAACCGACGCGGATTAACTCCTTCATCACCCAAAAAACCGCCTTTACTACGTCTTTCATAAGCCAAAGGTCCTAATACTTTGCTCATCCCATAAGCCGTTACCATTTGTTCGGCAAAATCAGTAGCTTTTTGCAAATCTCCAGAAGCTCCTGTGGTGATATTTCCAAATACAATTTCCTCCGCAGCACGCCCTCCTAAAAAAGTAGCAATTTGCCCCCGAATTTCCTGTTCATCCCTTAAAAATCTATCCTCAGTAGGCAACTGTAAAGTATAACCTAAAGCCGCCATCCCTCTTGGCACAATAGAAATTTTTTCAACCTTTCCACTACCAGGCATTAATCCACCAACTAAAGCATGACCAACCTCGTGATAAGCCACTATTTTCTTTTCACGATCGCTCAAAACCCTACTTCTTTTTTCCAAACCAGCAACTACTCTTTCAATAGCTTCAGCAAAGTCTGATTGTGCCACAGTTTCTCGTTTATTTCTAGCAGCTAATAAAGCAGCTTCATTCACAAGATTAGCCAAATCTGCACCAGCAAAACCAGGAGTTCTGGTAGCAATTTTATGCAAATCTACATCTTCTCCCAATTTAACTTTTTTGGCGTAAATATTTAAAATTGCTTCCCGACCAACCAAGTCAGGACGGTCTACTAATACCTGTCTATCAAATCTTCCCGGACGTAATAAAGCAGCATCTAAAGCTTCCGGACGATTAGTCGCAGCTAAGACAATAACTGTCAAATCTCCCGCCCCAAAACCATCCATTTCAGTTAACAGTTGATTCAGGGTTTGTTCCCGTTCGTCATTACTGCCACTCTGAAAATTCCCACTGCTTCTCGACTTACCAATAGCATCAATTTCATCAATAAAAATAATACAAGGAGCTTTCTTTGCTGCCTGTTTAAATAAGTCACGAACTCTAGCAGCACCAGTACCCACAAATAGCTCTACAAATTCGGAACCAGATATACTAAAAAATGGTACTCCTGCTTCTCCTGCCACTGCTTTTGCTAATAGAGTTTTACCTGTTCCAGGAGGGCCGACTAATAACAAACCTTTGGGAATTCTGGCACCAATTTCAGTAAAGCGTTTAGGTGTTTTTAAAAAGTCTACAATTTCGGTTAATTCTGTCTTGGCTTCTTCTACTCCAGCAATGTCAGCAAAGGTGATTTTATCTGATTCTCCCTCAATATAAACCTTAGCTTTATTCTTACTCATTGAAAGGGCACCTTGAGAGCCACGATTCATAAAAAACTGAAATGCAGCTACTAATATTATCGGCGGAATTACCCAATTTAAAAGAATAGCAAGCCAGCGACTCTGAGGCGGTGCAGCTTGAAATAAAACTTGATTATCTTCTAAACGTTTAAGTAATTGGGAGTCATTTATCGGAGTAGTAGCAAGTAAAGGTCCGGGTTTACCTTCTTCTCCTTTGAGGCGATATAAAATTTGTTCGTTATCTATTTGAACTCCTCCTACTTGTCCATTTTCTACTTGTTTAATAAATATACTATAAGCAACGCGAGGAGGTTTTCGACGTGGTACTAATAAGTATGCTATTAATAACACACCTGCCAAAATTAATAAAGCATTTCCAATCTGACGGTTAGGGAAATTTTTTGGTTTCTTTTTAAGACTCATGTTTATTGTGGTATAGTTTTCAATTGTGAATCACAAAAAATTAGACATTTGTTGAAAAAAGTAGATTTAGTTTTGATAGTTAATTTATATCTATCTAGCATAAATTGTTTTTCAAAGCCTCCCTACAATATAACAATTAATACTCAGCCATCAGTTATTAGTTTTTTTGTTTCCCTGATTTTGTTTTACTTTCAAGGCTAGTGACTGTGCATCCAAAAGATGAAAATGCTATATATCCAATTTGAATCTCTTGATTTAATGTCCTGAATTTGAGCTGGTATCCTATCTTTTATCTGTTCTTCCCCAAGCATAACCGCTTCAGGTCGCCCCCGCATAGCAGATGGCATTGGTCAATTCCGAAACACTACTAGGTGAAGATCCTCTATTTCCGGTTGCCATTTTTCCAACTTATCCTCTATCTCTTTTCTCTTGGTCGATTGGATATGGCGCAGGTTTCCTGCGCCATCCCTCGACCGCTTTTTTAGCTTTCACGCTTTGCATCATTTTTAGCCCGATTCTTTTTCCCTCGTCTTTTTCCAACTTATTTCAGCCTCTTTGAGTCAGCTATAATACAGCAGTTTCCAACTTGATGAAGTACATATATTTATGATTTTAGGAAGTGGGGAGTGTGGGAAGTGTGGGAAGTGTGGGAAGTAGGCGACACTGTACCACATTAACCTGCAATCTGCTGTAACTTTGATTGGACTCAAAAACCACATCATATTGCTTCTGTAAATAGTTTTGCCAGTCTGATAATCTTAGATAATCTTGTTCTCTCAACCACTCAATTGTTTTGTCTTTTTCTTCGGGCTTTAAGTAACCAAGTCTTCCTTTATAAGCAGGTACACAAAATTAATTACACATTTAGCGAAACTGAATTCTTTATACTGTAAGGATTACATATAATCAGAGTAGGTAATTAATTTTGTTTAGGTACTTATTGAAGCCTTAAACTTTCTACGTCCTGAAAAAGCGCTCTTATTTTCCATCGACCGATCAAACTGTGAGAAACTTTTAATAATTCTTTGACTTTATGATTCAGATTTTCCCTACCAAATCATTTTTACCCCCAAGGCTATGCCTAATTTATTCGGACTCTTTTGTCTTATTGATAAAATCATCTACTTCATCTATAATTTTCATTCTTTGTTGTTTTCATAGAGATGTTATTATTACTATAATAGCAATCCTAAATGATTTGTGAAAAATTTAGATGTATTTATTTTGTCTTCTACCTACCACCTAATACCTAACACCTACCACCTACCATCACCAAAAATTTATAACTGAAATAGGATTGCTATATATCTGTTACGACCTATTTAGGATTGTTATATCCCTCTTCTGCCACTCTCCGGTTTTTTCTATTATTTGAACTTCCTGCAAAGGAGCTATAACAAGAAATACAAAGTTTGAGCATCGAATGGGTGGCAATTTCACGGCTATCTGGAATTTCTAGGAAGAAAAAAGCAGGCGATCGCCTGATATACAAAAGCTCTATAATTTAGAAATTACAAGAGTTTTCGGAAAGTGACAGAAGAGGAATATATAGTGTCTTTGCGTAAGTCCTGACTAAAGAGTAAGCAGTTTTTATTAGAAATAGGCGTGGAAATTCAATATTCTTTTTCTAAAACTCTTTTAGTGGTCTGTCAACTTTGAAATGATAGATAGATTTCTGTAACGCGTGATTTTTGGGTAATGCTTTTTGGGATTAACTACCCCTCCAAACTATTTTGACAGACAACTAGAGGTAGAGACCTTCGATGGAAGGTCTCTAGATTCTTTTTCGGAGATATAAGTAGGTAGGCGTTAAAATTTATTGCTATACGAAGGCAGGAGGCAGAGGGCAGAAGGCAGAAGGGAAGAGGCTTCGAAGCCACTTTACTTTTTGTTACATACTTAGTTTTTTTCGTGCCTACCTACTTATATTAGTTAAAATTATATTTTCTTGATTAAATATTTGTAATTCAAATGAAATTTTACAAAAAAAGTTGAACTTGGCTATTTAGGGGGTAAAAATGGTGCGATAGCGCAGCTAAATGTAGTTATCGCTCCTATGTTGGCCATAAGTTTGTAAATGCTATAAGTATTGATATATAAGGAATACAGTATTATTGCTCCGAAGCTGATTTTGGTGTATATTTGAAGTAAATAATTCGCTCTGCGTAGAAGCTTCATAAAATGAATAACAGTGTTATGAGTGGGAATGCGATCGCGTAGCAAAACGTAGTTTTATCGCGCAAGCGTTTAGCGGAGCTATGCGTCAGCAAAACGTAGTTTTATCGTGGAGCGGAATGTAGTTTTATCGCTTTTGGCTATCTTTTGCTGAAATGGGAAATTTCCAACAAAAATAACTATTTGAATTCTAACTGAGATTCTAGACATTGAGGTGACTTTTTACGCCCCTAGGATTACGATTTAAACTTCTTCAAATCAGTAATTACCGAAGTAATAGTACAGAAAAAAAGACTTTTGTATCAGATACTCGTAAATTTGATTAGAGTATCTTTCCGAGAAAAAGACAATAAATTGTCAAAAAATATTTCCAATTATTTTATAATAAAACCAGTAAAACCACGGATGACAATAAATAATAATCTTAACTATGATGATTAATTAAGGAGTAATTGTATCAGATACTCGTAAATTTGATTAGAGTATCTTTCCGAGAAAAAGACAATAAATTGTCAAAAAATATTTGCACTTATTTTATAATAAAACCAGTAAAACCACGGATGACAATAATTAGTAATCTTAACTATGATGATTAATTAAGGAGTAATATTCCTGAATAACTTTTCCGGTGATTAGGATGCAGAAAGTAGTAATGCCAATTTAATCAAACAATAGGAGTAATTTCTAGACTTTATTCTGAGATTTTTGAGAATGCGGGGCAAGATGCCTTGCCTAAACTAAGATTAACTTTTGTCATATTTAAACCCTTAATAGCTGTCAATAGACAAAAAAAAAGATAATAAATGCCTAAAAAACAGAAATGGCACGAGGCCAAGTATTATAAATTCTGACTCCTGACTACTTTAGGGGAAATTTCCTGCGGAATGCTACCTCCTACCAATTTGTAGCCAACTTTTTCCAAATTGTTATAGCGACTTTCTGTTTAAATGAAACAAGGCAATTTGCTGACTATCTAACTCCAGAGGTGTATCTACCAATAAACAACCTCTAGGAGTAAAAAAAATGTTAACTGCAGTTCATCACGTTAATCAGAACCTTAATCAGAAATTAAATTTTTCTGATTTATCATCCCAACGTCTTGTTTTTATTGACTCCAAAGTTGATGATTATCAAACCTTAGTTTCAGGTATCGAACGGGGGATAGATGTAGTTATTATCCCGAAAAATCAAGATGGAATAAAACTCATTACCGCCACATTAGAAAAATATACAAATTCTCTCAAAAAACTAGATGCCATTCATATATTTTCCCACGGTAGCCCCGGCAGTCTAAAACTAGGAAATATACTCCTAAATACAGACACAATTAAACTGTATGAAAATCAGATTTACAAATGGCGAGAAGCACTAAAAATCACAGCAGACATCTTACTTTATGGTTGTAACGTGGCAGCCGGAATAGGTAAAACTTTTGTCAAGCAACTACATAATTTAACAAACGCAAATATTGCCGCTTCAGTTAACTTAACCGGAACTTACCCCGGAGACTGGAACTTAGAATTTACCACCGGAAAAATTACAGCACCAAAAGTATTAAAACCAGAAACAATAGCTGCTTATAATGGGATTTTTGGAACCATTACAGTCAGCAACAATAATAATAGTGGTACTGGTTCATTAAGAGAAGCGATCGCCACAGCTAACCCAGGAGATACAATTCAATTTGCCCCCAGTTTAGCCAATCAAACAATTACCCTAACTACAGGTCAATTAGAAATCAAAAAAGACCTAATTATCGACGGTGAAAATGCGACAAATTTAACTATTAGCGGAAACAATGCTTCTAGAGTTATTGACTTACAATTAACCCCTGATTTTGAGTCTCCAACATTAACAGTCAAAAACTTAATTATCGCTGATGGCAAAACTACAGAAATAGGTAAACCTGGAACAGGTGCTGGAATTAGAACCGAACAATTTTCAGAATTAATAGTTGAAAATAGCACATTTATTAACAACACAGCTAGTGGTTTAGGTGGAGGAGCAATTTACAGTGGTTATCAAAGTAAAGCAACCATCATCAATAGTAAATTTGACAATAACGATAGTAGTCAAGCCATTGATAATTCTGGCAATTTAAGCGAACATGGTGGAGGAGCAATTTTAATCTGGAGTGAAAGTGAATTAACTATTCAAGGTAGCGAGTTTATTAACAATCAAGGTGTAAATGGAGGAGCAATTAATAATCTATTAAGTAAGCTCACCATAGAAGATTCTATCTTTAAAAATAACGACTCCACACCAGGTGGAATTATACAACATGGTTATGGTGGTGCAATTTATACTGATGGAGCTAGTCTAAATGAAGGTATTACCTCTGGCATAATTAGAATTACTAATAGTAAATTTGAAGCTAATAGAGCAGCAGGACAAGGTGGAGGTTTATTCTTATTTGCCTATCCTCCCGACAAGATAGTAGTAGAAGACACCACCATAATTGATAACTATGTAATTGAAAATAATAACGGATTTTCTCTAGGTGGAGGACTCAGAGCAGGCAATGCTGAACTAACAGTAACTAACACCACTTTTGCCAATAATTTAGCCTTAACTCAAGGAGGTGGTTTGTGGGTAGGAGAAAATTCTACAACCACAGTAACTAATAGTACCTTTTCCGGCAATAATGCTTTGAATGTCAAACTAGATTCTAATCAAAAACCTATAGTCGATACTGATGGAAATTATGTTGTAGATGGGGAGTATGATGGAATAGCTGGAGCCATGACTCTCTACGTTCCTACTAATATAATTAATTCCACTTTTGCTAATAATTATGCTGGGTTTATGGGAGGTGCATTTTGGGGTGATGAGTCGGCAACAACAACTAATTCAATTTTTGACAATAATAGAGGTGGAAACCCCTTTAATATTAAACATCAAACAGGTGCAGAATTAAATGATGGTGGGGGAAATATTCAGTATCCAGGTTTGTCTCATCCTCAAGACATCAAAGTAACAGCAAATATTACTGTTGCTGACCCTCAGCTAGGAGAATTACAGGAAATTAATGGTGTATTAATTCATCCTTTATTATCAGGAAGTCCGGCCATTGACGGAGGAGTTAACACAGGCGCACTGACAGACCAGTTAGGTAATACTCGCCCCGTGGATGGAGATGAAAATGGGAGTGCAATGACAGATATTGGAGCATTTGAATTTATCCCTACATCAATACCAGGAAACTGCATAACTGGCGATGATTCAGATAATTTACTCAACGGCACATTAGAAAATGACTGCATAGATGGCCTCGGTGGCAACGACACCATTAACGGAGATGATGGGAATGATACCCTCAAAGGCAATGCAGGTGACGATATTATCAACGCTAACTCAGGCGACGATACCCTCTATGGTGGTGAAAATAATGATACTCTCGGTGGAGGTGTTGGTAACGACCTACTTAACGGCGAGATAGGTAATGACTCCCTCACGGGTTGGATAGGTGAGGATACTATTAACGGCGGAGATGGTTTTGATACTCTTCAAGGGGGAGACGATGGGGATATTCTTAACGGTGGCGCAGATGCTGATACTCTCAAAGGTGGCACAGGTAACGACTTACTCAACGGCGATAGTGGGGATGACTTTCTTGAAGGTCAGGCAGATAATGACGAGCTAAATGGTGGTGATGGTAACGATACAGTTGGTGGAGGTGTTGGTAATGACATTATTAATGGTGATGCAGGTAACGACATCCTCACAGGTTGGCTAGGTGATGACTCTCTTGCAGGTGGTGCTGGCAAGGATACTATTAACGGTGGAGATGGGAATGATATTCTAGGCGGTGGTGCTGATAACGACCTACTTAACGGTGAGATAGGTAATGACTCCCTCACGGGTTGGATAGGCGAGGATACTATTAACGGCGGAGATGGTTTTGATACTCTTCAAGGGGGAGATGGTTTTGATACTCTTCACGGTGGCGCAGATGCTGATACTCTCAAAGGTGGCACAGGTAACGACTTGCTCAACGGCGATAGTGGGGATGACTTTCTCGAAGGTCAGGCAGATGATGACGAAGTAAATGGGGGTGATGGTAACGATACAGTTGGAGGCGGTAATGGCAACGATGTAGTTAACGGCAATAAAGGTAACGACTCTCTCACAGGTTGGTGGGGAGATGACATTGTGACAGGAGGTATGGGAGATGACATTGTAAAAGGTGGAGATGGTCTAGATATTCTCAACGGTCAACAAGGTACAGATACTTTAACAGGTGGTAGTAATAGCGATCGGTTTATTTTCGACATTGATAGTCAGTTTAATTCTACCGATATAGGTTTGGATATTATTGCTGACTTGAATAGTGCTGAGTTAGACAAAATAGTTTTAGACAAAACCACGTTTACCAGTTTAGATAGTGCAGTGGGAAATGGTTTCAGTGTCATAGCAGAATTTGCCATTGTTGATAGTGATGCAACAGCAGCCACTAGCAGCGCGGAAATAGTTTATAACTCTACCAACGGTCAACTTTTCTACAACCCCAACGCTAATGCTGAGGGTTTTGGTAGTGGGGGTATTTTTGCCACATTAAACGGTGCGCCAGAACTTCAAGCCAATGATTTTATCATTGAAAACTAGCGTACTATATTTTTTCAGGGTGACTACAAATTCAAATTTTCAAGGCAACAATAAATTTCCCACTCTACTTTTCCCAAGCAACTACAAATTCAAATTTTCCACACAACCATAAATTCCCTACTCTAGTTTTTCAAGGCAACTAAAAATTCAAATTTTCCACACAACCATAAATTTCCCACTCCAGTTTTCCCAAGCAACCACAAATTCCCTACTCTACTTTTTTCAGACAACTACAAATTCCCTACTCTAGTTTTTTCAGACAACCATAAATTCCTAACTCCAGTTTTTCACAGCAACAACAAATTCAAAATTTTCACACAACCATAAATTTCCCACTCCAGTTTTCCCAAGCAACCACAAATTCCAAACTCTAGTTTTTCAGAGTAACTATAAATTCAAATTTTCCACACAACCATAAATTTCCCACTCCAGTTTTCCCAAGCAACTACAAATTCAAATTTTCCACACAACCATAAATTTCCCACTCCAGTTTTCCCAAGCAACCATAAATTTCCCACTCCAGTTTTCCCAAGCAACCACAAATTCCAAACTCTAGTTTTTCAGAACAACCTACACATCCCAAACTCTCCCTTTTTTAAAAAAGGCAAGGCTGTTTAATTCTCGTAAAAGTATTAATAGAAAGACAGCAAATGAGGAGATAGGGGGAATTTTAGACAGGCTAGTCTAGATTTTCGTCAAAGGGAGTCTAACGAGCATTTTTATCCATGAATAAAATGTGAGTCATTTGAATAAATTTCACTACCATAATTAGTCAGGTGTTAATGAGCAATTATAGCTGAAATATCAGTAAATTTAGTTGTAGAATCTCTATTTTTCCATTCCCCTCGCGCTCGATGGCCTCAAATCCCTAACTTATTACTTTTTGAAACAGCTCTGCCTTTTTTAGGGGGGTATTGGAGGGATAAAATACAGCCTTGGCAAATCTGGGAATCAGAAATTTATATAATACTAAATCCACCGATCGAAAGGTACTTTTTCGCGCATCTGCGCTCTAACTCTTCAGCATAGCTGCCTTCTGCTTTACCCTCATCATTAAAGAAAGATACTAGCGATCGCCGGATTTAGTATAATATCAAACCCGGATAATAGCATTATGAAAAAAACTATCCTCTCTATACAGGGCAAATTCCCCTATTCTCTCTACTTTTTACTCCATAGTACCTACTCCTTTATTTCCAACTAATCTGTATATGATATTACAACCCACCCCTACAGATGTTTCAGCGTACAACTTTTTTCCCACTAGGATGCGAGAAAAAAATATTGTCTCAATTCCAGTTAGTATATAATTAGACGATTTGCTAGAAAACAAACCAATGAAATACAACAAACTTGGCGATAGTAACCTCAATGTATCCGAAATTTGTCTCGGCACTATGACTTATGGGCAACAAAACACAATAGAAGAAGCCGACCAACAACTTAATTATGCCTTTGCTGAAGGTGTAAACTTTATCGACGCAGCAGAAATGTACCCAGTGCCAACCCGCGCCGAAACTCAAGGAAAAACAGAAGAGTATATAGGTGAATGGTTAGTCAAACAACAGCGAGATAAATTAATTATTGCCACAAAAATTGCTGGTGCAAGTACCAGAATTACTTGGATTCGTGGGGGAAATCTTCGAGTTGACCGCCCCAATATTCAGCAAGCAGTAGAAGACAGTTTGCGCCGTCTTAAAACTGACTATATTGACCTCTATCAAATTCATTGGCCTGATAGATATGTGCCTCTATTTGGTGCTCCAGATTATGACAAAAAAAATGAACGAGATACAACACCTATTGCCGAACAATTAGAAGTTTTTGCCGAATTAATTAAAGCCGGGAAAATTCGTTATTTGGGAATAAGTAATGAAACAGCTTGGGGAGTATGTGAATTTTGTAATCTGGCAGAAAAATTAGGTTTACCAAAAATAGTTTCTATTCAGAATGCTTTTAGTTTAGTCAACCGGATTTTTCATATAAATATAGCCGAAGCTTGTCGATTTAATAATGTGGGATTAATGGCTTATAGTCCTCTAGCTTTTGGTCTTTTAACAGGTAAATATTTGGATGGAATTCCTGAAAATTCTCGTGTAGCTTTGTTCCCTGGATTTGAACAACGTTATCGTAAAACAAATCTCACAGAAGCAATAACAACTTATGTAGAAATTGCCCATAAAAATAATATTACTCCGGCGCAATTAGCATTAGCTTATGTGCGTTCCCGATGGTTCGTAGCTAGTACAATTATTGGCGCAACAACAATGGAACAATTGAAGGAAAATATTAGTAGTATAGAGATAAATTTGAGTGATGATATTATTGCTGAAATTGATGATATTCATGCTCAATATCCTAATCCTACACCTTGAAGTAAAGATGTAAGTAGAAAAAGGTGATCGCTTCCCCACTCCAAACCAAACCTAGAAACAATTAAAAATCAAAAGCTGAAAATAAGAAAAATTCACGTTAGGTTTAGATAGAATCTCGGTTCGTTTTTCCGCAATTTCAGTATTAGGTTTTGCCATAAAACTAACTTAGGGTTGTCAAATAATGAGGTATGTTGGGTTTCCTTCCTCAACCCAACCTACACAAATTGAGTAAAGTTTTTTGATGATGATCCCACAAGTCAAATAGATTAAGTATAATTTAAGTATAATTTAAGTATAATTATTATTATTATTATTATTATTTTTATTTTCATCCAGATGCTCGTCAACCTTCAAATCCTGTAGCGATAATTCAGGAACTTCTGATGTGGGAATTGTGAGATTAAACTGAAAGACTATTTGATTTTTTTCAATATTAATAGTTTTGATATCTACAACACTTTGTTCCGGTAATAAACTCTTAACTGGCACTTTTTCTAACTGAGATTTATAACCAGACTCATCAAGCCATTCATAAATCTTTCGCCAATTTTCTACTTTTTCAACCTTATCTAAAAGACATTTAACATATCTATAAATCGTTGCGCATAAATCCGATTCTACACCTCTAGGAATTTTACCTAAATGTTCGGCAATTTCCGAAGGACTGAAGCCACATAATAATCCTCTTAAATGAGCTTTTTCAATAGGAGTGAGATGTTTTCCTTTTGCAGAAGCTAGATCGGCATAAAGACTTTCTAAGTCCCATTCTTGACCAGCTTGACTGAAGATTTTATCAATTTGAGCCATCTTGATTGGATTTTAGAGTTTACTAACATAACTCTAACATTATTTCTAACACCACTCAGTAGATGATTAGAAGTTGGTTAATTTATGATTGTAGAAGAACTTGGCAAACAAGACAAAAAGAGGAAATTTATGCCAATAGGAAATACAGCTGACTTTGCAGCTAATCAAGAACCACGTTGTCCAGTTGTTTTATTATTAGATAACTCAGGTTCCATGTCCGGTCAAGCAATTCAACAGTTAAATCAAGGCGTTGCTGTCTTTAAACAATCTGTAGAGCAAGATGCAATAGCCAAGATGAGAGTCGAAGTAGCAATTGTTTCATTTGGCCCGGTAGTTATGCGTCAGGATTTTGTTACCATCGACCAGTTTGTTCCACCCCAGTTAGATGCTGAAGACTTAACTCCTATGGGAGAAGCGATCGAATATGCTTTGGACTTACTAGAAAATCGCAAAGTGGATTATCAAAATAGCGGCATTCAATACTACCGACCTTGGGTTTTCTTGATTACAGATGGTGGACCTAATGATGATTGGCAGAATGCAGCGCAAAGAGTCAGACAAGGTGAGAATGACAAGAAATTTTCCTTTTTTGCGGTGGGTGTTCAAGGTGCAGATATGGGAATTTTGAGTCAAATAGCTCCTCCAACTCGCCCACCATTACTGCTGAATGGTCTTGATTTTAAATCTATGTTCCTGTGGCTAAGTCAATCTATGAAACAGGTATCTCATAGTCAACCGGGAGCAACAACAATGGTGCAAACTGCACCAGTGGGATGGGGTCAAGTAGCGACTTAATATAGTGAGGATATTTCATGCCTTGGAAAGCGATCGCCTGTTCTGAAATAGGTACAAGTCATCAAAAGTCAGGGTTGCCTTGTCAAGATTACACTGAATTTATCAGACTTAACGATGGTGGAAAAACTGCTGACAATGGTGAGATTGTTATTGGTGCTGTGTCGGATGGTGCTGGTAGTTGTAAATCTTCTCATTTTGGTTCAAAGTTAGCAGTTGAAACAGCTCTAAATAGTTTACAACTTTGGCCTAGCTCGTTAAAAAAAGAGCAGAAATTATCACCAGAAAAATTAAAAGAGTTAGCTGAGAAAGCTTTTGTCAAAACGTTAAAAGAAGTCAAAAAAGCGTTTGATGAAAAAGCTAGGAAAATGTCTTGTTCCCCAAAAGATTTTTCCTGTACTTTATTAGTCGTGGTTGCTACTCCTAATTGGCTTGCAGCTATGCAAATAGGGGATGGTTTTATTGTTACTAAACAACCTGAATCAGAATATCAGTTACTGTTTCATCCTAGCAAAGGAGAATATGCCAATGAAACAACTTTTGTTACGGCTTCCAATGCTCTAGAAAAAATGCAAGTCAAGACATTATTTGGCAAGCAAAAATTTATCTGCGCTGCCAGTGATGGATTAGAAAGAATAGCAATTAATCTAAAAGATTGGCAACCACATCCTGGTTTTTTTGAGATGTTTGAAAAGGCATTAGAGATTAGAGCTGAGAATGAGGAAAAACTTTCAACGCAGAAGTGGTTAAAATCAGAGGCTGTTAACAAAAAAACAGATGATGATAAAACTATATTAGTATGCTGGTATGAATCTCAAAAAAATCATCCTCCTCTGCAATATCAAGAGTTAAATCCAAAAAAGATTTACTTGTTCATAATTAATTTTTTATCAGGAATTTTCTGGAATTCACTTTACCACGATTTATTTGTAGATATTTCATTTAAATACTTTTTTTTTAAACCGGTCATTTCTTTTCCTATAGCTGCTCTACTAACTGTAATTATTATTTGGGTTAACTGGAAAATATACCGACCGAGACTCAAGTATTATAAATCTCAATCTGAAAAAATAAAATCCTTAATTTATCTGCTGATAACTTCTTGTGTAAGTTTGGGTTTAGGCGGAATATTGTATTACTCAATCCGTCAATTTATTTTGTATTTCTCCAAACTATAATTACTTATAGCTATACCTAAATAATTATGCCTAGCTACTTTAATAGTCAAGGTCAATCTATCTCTCTAGTTAAAGAAATAGCTAAGGGAGGAGAAGGAGCTATTTGGAAAACTAATCGTAGTGGATATTTAGGAAAGATTTATTATAAACCAACTCCACAGCAAGTAGAAAAGCTCAGATTAATGCTTGCCAACCCTCCACAAAATCCCACTGCTAGTCAAAATCATATTGCAATTAGCTGGCCTATTGATTTAATTGAAGATAGTCAAAAAAATTGTGTAGGCTTCTTGATGCCAGAGATTACCAATGCAAAAGAAATGATTAATATCTACCATCCCAAACTACGCGGTAAGGAAGCCCCCAGATTTAACTGGTATTGCCTACATATTATTGCCCTAAATTTTGTTTCTATTCTCAAAGAAATTCATGCTAGAAATTATATTATTGGCGATATTAGTGCCAAAAATATTCTGGTTAATGATCGAAGTTTAGTTTCCTTAATTGATACTGATTCTTTTCAGGTTCAAGACTCTAAAACAGGAAAATTTTATCGTTGCTCTGTAGCCTCAGAAGGTTTTATACCTCCTGAATTAGTAGGCAAAAATTTGTCTCAACTCACACAAACAAGGTCTCACGATCGCTTTCGACTCGCTGTAATAATTTACTATTTACTATTTGGTCATCATCCCTTTATGGGAAAATGGACAGGCTCAGGAAACCCCCCAGGACAAAATGAATCAATTAGTAAAGGTTATTGGCCTTATGGCGTTAACAGTCTCTTGAAACCTAGTCAAAATACAATTCCTCTAAATGTTGTACATCCAGCTCTGGAAAAATTATTTCTCAAATGTTTTAATGACGGTCATAAAAAGCCATCTTCTCGCCCATCACCTGAAGATTGGTCGAAAGCTTTAAAAACAGCAATTAATGATTTAGTAGTCTGTAGTAAAAATAGAAATCATATCTATAGTAGAAATTATGGTAAGTGTTATTGGTGCGTGCGAGCCAACAATTTAAACGTTGATATTTTCCCGTCTGTTCAAAAGCCAATTCACCCGAAACGTATACTTATTCAAAAACCTCCTCCTCCTCTTCAAACAAAAAAACCTAATCAAAAAACTCAAATACCATCCTCTTTTGTTAATAAAAATCCTTTCCCACCAAAAAAACCTAAGCATAAAACTCAAACACCACCCGCTCCTGTTAGGAAAAATATGTCTGTAAATCTATGGAAAACTATAACCATAATTTCTACAATTATTAGTACAGCTTTAGCAGGTTTATCTTTCTTTCAATATCAAGAAAGAAATCAAATAATTAGACAAATTGAACGATTAAGACAACAAAATCAACTTCCTTCTGGAAAATGGAACTTATCATCTTATTCGCTGGAATTAGAATTAGAAAATTTTGGCAATATTATTGAAGGAGAAAAACCTTTAATTTACTTTGACCTGGATGAGTTAATCAAGGAGATGCAAAAAAAAACTACATCCTTAGACAATAATCTTGAAAATTTGCAGGCAAAAATCAAAGAATTAGAAGAAACAAAAGGAGAATTAAAAGACAAAAATAATTCTCTGCAAAACCGTATCAATCGCATCAATAATAATTCTCTGCAAAACCGCATCAATGAATCTAAAGAAGATATTACTTATGTCAATTTTTGTAATCGAACTTCTGATAATAAAATATACGCTGCATTCACTTACTGGAATGGAAATGGGTTTCTATCAGAAGGTTGGTATTCTGTTGAATCAGGAGAATGTAGAAAAATTACTGTAGCTCAAAACTATAAGGGTAATGTCTATGTCTATGGAATGTACAATCGGGGTGAAAGTGAATGGGGAAGCGGAAAATACTCTTTTTGTGTAGATATAGTTGACAAATTTAATATTTCTGAAAGCGATAAAGTAAATTGTAGCGAGAGTAATCAAAAAAAAGTAAATATGAGTGAATTTTCCGTTTCGCCCGGTACAAATACTTGGAGTTTTTACTGATAAATAGGATAAAAAAACATAAAGTTAATTTTATTTAGCCAGAAGAATATGATGAAATTTTTTATTGTTAGTATTAGATTTCCCTTCGGGATTATAGCTTCAATATTTCTTATTGCTTGGACATTTTATGTGGGGATATTTTTCAATGTTAGATTTGCTTATTATGCTGTTTTAGGTAACAAGCGTTCTATAGCGAATAGCCTTATTCCCTCGTTTCAAGTAAATGAAGGAACTCATTTTCTTCCAGATGTTTGGGAATGGGTTTTCGATCCAGAGAAAGGAAAGGACTTTAATGATATAGAAAATTAAGCCTATTTGCTATTGGCGATCGCCCAATCATATTGACCCCTTTGAAGCAATACTAAAAAGGAAGCTTAGAAGAGTGATCGCTTTTAAAAGAAGGGAAGTATGAGAACTGGATTTAGTACAAAAGCCTTCTAGAGATATTCGATGGAATGTCTTTAGATTCTTTTTCGGAAATGTATATTAGTTAAACTTATGACTTATTGATTATATATTTGTAATTTAAACTTAATTTTCCAAAAAAAGTTGAACTTGGCTATTTAGGGGGTAATTGGGGGGGGAAATGCTGCGATCTATGATCAGTTGGCCATAAGTTAGTTAAGGCTATAGGTATTGATATATAACGAATACAGCATTATTGCTTCCAAACTGATTTTGGTGTATATTTGGGGTTAATGACTCGCTCTGCGTAGAAGCTTAATAAAATGAATAACAGTGTCATAAGTGAGAGTGCGATCGTGGAGCGGAACGTAGTTTTATCGCTGTTGACTATCCTTTGCGGAAATGGGAAATCTGCAAATTTCTCCTGTAGACGAGAACATTGGCGATAACTACGTTTAGCTGCGCTATCGCTTAGTTATAGCAGTTTTTATTTATATAGAATACAGACCTCTAGCTTTAAGGCAGAAGGCAGAAGTTATGTATTCTATGAAAGTTAAAAGTGCTGTAATTGGCAAGCCTTGGGAAAATTTGGAAACTAGGGGGATAAAACAATTGTTTTTTTTGATAGATTTCAAGAATGACCTACTAATTTATCCCGCAAATATTTAATGCGATCGCGCAATTTAGCAGCCTCCTCAAATTCTAATTTTTTCGCTGCTTCTTTCATCTGTGTTTCTAACTTTTTAATCCACTCTGGAAGGTCGTCCAAAGATAATTCATCTACTTGTTCATAAACCTCTTCCAACTGTTGAGAATTTAAACGACGTGACACATCTAAAAATGCCAAAATAGAATTACTTTGCTTCTTAACAATAGGCTGTGGCGTAATATTGTGCATCTTATTATATGCCAACTGAATTCCTCGCCTTCTTTCCGTTTCATCTATCGCCTTAATCATACTCTTCGTCAAATTATCAGCATACAAAATAGCCTGACCTCGGACATGACGCGCCGCTCTACCAATAGTCTGAATTAAAGAACGTTCCGCCCGTAAAAATCCCTCTTTATCCGCATCTAAAATAACAACCAAAGAAACCTCCGGCAAATCCAAACCTTCCCGCAATAAATTAACCCCAATTAATACGTCAAATTCTCCATTTCTCAACCCTTGCAAAATCTCAATTCTCTGAATAGAATTAATTTCCGAATGCAAATAACGTACCCTTACATTTTGCTCCTGCAAATATTCAGTCAAATCTTCAGCCATCCGCTTAGTTAAAGTTGTAATTAACACCCTTTCTTGTAGCTTAACCCTTTCCCTAATTTCACCCAATAAATCATCAACCTGACCTTCCGTCGGACGCACAAAAATTTCCGGGTCAACAACACCAGTAGGTCGAATAATTTGCTCAACTATTCTATCCTCAGATTTTTCTATTTCCCAATTTCCAGGAGTAGCAGAAACCAGAATACATTGATTAAATTTTTGCCAAAATTCATCAGATTTTAAAGGTCGATTATCTGCTGCACTAGGCAGACGAAATCCATGGTCAATTAAAACTTTTTTCCTTGCTTGGTCGCCATTATACATTCCGCGAATTTGTGGTACTGTCACATGAGATTCATCAATAATTAACAACCAATCTTCCGGAAAATAATCAATCAAACATTCTGGCGGTTCCCCTGCTTTTCTACCTGCTAAATGACGAGAATAATTTTCCACGCCATTACAATATCCTACCTCTCGCAGCATTTCTAAATCATATTTGCAACGCTGTTCTAAACGTTGAGCTTCTAACAATTTTCCGGCTTTTTCTAATTCCTCTAATCGCTCTTCTAATTCTACTTCAATATCATTACAAGCCTCTTCTAATCGTTCTTTAGGTGTAACAAAGTGACGAGCCGGATATATATTTAAAGACTCTAAACTTTGGATAATATTTCCAGTGACAGGGTCAACATAACGAATAGCATCAATTTCATCTCCAAAAAACTCTACCCGAATAATTCTATCTTCATAAGCAGGTCCGATTTCCAATACATCTCCCTTAACTCTAAATTTCCCTCGCCCTAAATCTACGTCATTTCTGGTATATTGAACTGTCGCTAAATCTCTCAATATTTGTCGTTGATTAATTTCTTCTCCTACTTGTAAAGGAATAGCTGCTTTTAAATATTCAGCAGGCATTCCTAAACCATAAATACAACTAATAGAAGCAACAACAATTACATCTCGGCGTTCAAAAAGAGACCGAGTTGCTGAATGACGCAACATATCAATCTCATCATTAATAGAAGCAGTTTTCTCTATATATGTATCAGTTACAGCAATATAAGCTTCCGGTTGATAATAGTCGTAATAACTGACAAAATACTCAACCGCATTATTAGGAAAAAAATCGCGCAACTCATTGCATAACTGAGCAGCCAAAGTTTTATTATGAGCTAAAACTAATGTCGGTCTACCAGCTTTTTCAATGGCAGAAGCTACAGAAAATGTTTTACCTGTACCTGTAGCTCCTAGTAATGTTTGAAATAGATGTCCAGCTTCAATATTAGTAATTAATTCTGCGATCGCTCGTGGTTGGTCGCCAGTAGGTTGAAAAGGAGCTTGCAAACAAAATTTTTCCATGATAATTGAATTAATATTCGTGTTATTCTCAATTGTATATTTTCATCTATAAGTTCGGATTAGTATCGCTATTTCAGGCCAACCGATAGAGCTAGAAAAAATCTTGTCAAAAATTATAGTAAATCTTTGCATAAACGCATTTTATGATATTCAAAACTAAGGCATAAAAATCACATCTTGTCGTAGCAAATATATCTATCAGGGTGTCTCGTGGTAAACGCTACACAACAAAGACCAGCAAAGTACACAGATCCAACTATTGCCCTATTACTTCCTCCATCCCTACAGAAATTGGCCACACGACTCTATTATGCTTATCTGGAGACCCATGCTGACCAAGTTAGACGTCCTATTGGTGTAGCCATTAATCCTGTGAGTTATCGAGCTGGTCTAATATTCTCTCACCAGCCGGTTTTGTTACCTGGTGAATTTTTTGTCCCTGTAGAGTTAATTGAATCAAAAATTTATTGAAGAAGGAAACAGGAGACACCGAGCCAGAATTCAGAATTTTTCTGTACATCGCCAAACCACTGCCTCCCCTACCTGACCTCTAATACCAAATCTCAAAATTTTTGCTACACCCGATCGGGTAGGGAAGTCTGGGGAGTGGAGGAGGTGGGGAGAGAGGTAAATGTAGAAATTACCGACACTGACTGAGTAAATAATTCTCAAAAACAAACTTTGAATCTTGCTAATTACTTAACTGTTGAAGTTGCGCTGAAGTATAGCATTACTTTTAATAATTGGTATAACAAGATTTGATAGCCGTTTTGAGTTTGAAACACTACATATCTGTAACGTTATAGTTTTGATTTACTAGATATAGCGTTTTGGCCTAAGTCTGATAAAGATAGAAGTCGCAAGTTGGATGAGGACATTCTCAAAGTTTGATATTATGCCGTTTTGAGTTTGAAACACTACATATCTGTAACGTTATAGTTTTGATTTACTAGATATAGCGTTTTGGCCTA
>JBARXI010000855.1:0-13753 GCA_049647275.1 Microcoleaceae cyanobacterium | reverse complement strand
AAACCCACTGATGGAAAATTTACTACTTCTAGATTTTCCCCTTGAAGCGTCAAAAAATTCCCAGAGGAACTCATACTTACTCTGATTTATCCCCTAAAAAACTTCCCACAAGTAAAAATCGGAGAAATTCAATGATGGAGAATTTACTATTTCTGAATTTTTCCATCTGAGCATCAAAAAATATTCAGACTCATCCATATTTACCCTGACTTTGCCTCTGGAAAAACTTTCCACAAGTAAAAATCTGAGAAATCCACTGATGGAAAATTTACTATTTATGGATTTTTCCCTCTGACCATCAAAAAATTTCCAGACTCATCCATACTTACCCTGACTTTATCCCCTAAAAAAATTCAACCAGGCAAAATCTGAAAAACTCAATGATGGATAATTTAGTAGTCTAGATTTTCAGCTTTAATAATTAACTAAAATCCTAGACTACAAACTAACACTTAGTCCTCCTTTTCAATTATCCCCCCACCTAATAAAATATCTCCCTCATACCAAACAGCAGCTTGCCCAGGAGTTATACCAAAAACTTCCTCTTCAAACATTAACTTAACTCGAAAACCATCCTGGGGTTTCTCCTCATTAATACCCAAAGGAATAATATTTGCTACGACAGGTAAACTACGATATCTCACTTGCACCTCCGCTCGTATAGGCATAGTCGGTGGGACAATAGAAACCCAGTTAACTCGCTTCACAGTAGACTCCATTTTCGAGGCACTGTCGCGATCGCCAACTATCACCCGATTCATTACCGGGTCTAAATCAATTACATACAAAGGATGAGAGGCCGAAACTCCCAAACCTTTTCTTTGGCCAATTGTATAATGATGGACACCATCATGGTTTCCCAATACTCGCCCGTCTTGGTCAATAATTTCACCCCGATACGGAGTAATATATTTATCTAAAAATCCGCGCATCGAACCGTTAGCTTCTACCAAACATAAATCCTGACTTTCTGGTTTATCAGCAGTTTTCAAACCATATTCC
This sequence comes from Microcoleaceae cyanobacterium, assembly GCA_049647275.1. Lineage (GTDB taxonomy): Bacteria > Cyanobacteriota > Cyanobacteriia > Cyanobacteriales > Microcoleaceae > JASJEE01. The sequence continues at coordinate 12,751 of JBARXI010000855.1, read as the reverse complement.
GCTGCAATGCCTCGGGTTTCACTTTTGAGCATTTCACCGAGAGGAAATACAGAACCTGCGAGTAAATCCTGTGTTAAATCATACAAAAAATAAGACTGGTCTTTGTTACGGTCTACTGCACGCTTTAATTGATAGCGATCGCTTTGTGAGTCGTAATCAATTCGTGAGTAATGCCCCGTGGCAATTTTGTCAATACCCAATTTTTCACGGGCATAAGCCAACATTGGGCCAAATTTGACGGTTTTATTACATTGAGAACAAGGCAGTGGGGTAATTCCGGCACTATAACCTCCCACTAAATAATCCACAATACTTGCCTGAAATAAATCGCGAGTATCAACAATATGATGTGGAATACCTAACTCTTCGCAAATATGAGCAGCATCAACCATTCCTTCGGAACAACATTGACCTTTTCCCTTCATTAACCAAAGAGTTAAGCCCTCGACTTGATATCCCTGATGATGTAACATTGCTGCTGCTGTGGAACTATCAACTCCACCAGAAAGACCGACTATAATTTTGTTCATTGGATTTGAGATTATAAAATCAAAACTACTAGTTAATATCTATTTATCTTGATTATAGAGTTTTTTTCATACATTCTTTTTTCGACTAAAATATATGATTTTATTTGGCACTAACAGATCATTTCAGTTAGCCTCCTACGGAGGAGTTACGCTAACAGTTATTAGTTCCTCCTGTAATAAGGAGGCAAGAAAATGCAGAATTTTATTTTCTCTTAGTCGATTGGATATGGTGCAGGTTTCCTCGCTATCCCACTCTACGGGAAGGTCCGCTAATGACCGCTTTTTCTCCCCTTAAAATGGGAGGATTGAGACTTTGTTTTTTCGGTAAAAAAAAATTAAATTAGTTTAATAAGCTGTTAAAATTTATCATTTATTAGAGCAAACAACAATGGTTAATCAACTTCTTGTAAGATTACACTACAAAAATCCCAGGCTGTCATTATTATCAATTATATTAGGAGTATATTTAGCTATAAATTACCAGACCATAGCCCTGGGAAAAGTTATCAAAACCAATGCTTTAGTCACTAATCCCAATCAAACTCAAACGAAAACTTTTATATTAAACAGCAACACATCAAAAAACACACAAACAATCACAGAAAATTCCCAATTTCCTATACTTGCTGAACTATTACCACCATCAAGCGCAGTACCTTCATTCAGACAAAAAGAACCAATATTTAATCCCATCGAACCAAATCCATTTGCGAATTTACGATATGTTGTGTATATTGAGTCGGAGAATCCTTTTTTGTTAGGAATCATTCGGCAGCAAATTGAACCAAGAGCAGTATTGCGCTCTTTTGGAGAGCAAAAAGTAATTCAAGTTGGAAGCTTTTCTCAGTTATTTTTTGCCTTAGATTTGTTAGACTATTTAGAAGAAAAAGGAATTAATGGGAGACTATCAAGGCGTGACCCTGGGGAAGCATTTGGCGAACCTGTAAAGTCTACACCAACTTTAGCAGCCAGTGTCTATCCTCCTGTTCTACATTCAATTGCTTACGGACTTAGTAATACTGAATCTTATTATGTACTAATTCCAAGTAAGTCAAAAGATTTATCCTTAATTACATATAAATTGCGGTTATTAGGAATTCCTGACAGGGGAATTCAGGTGACAGAAACACCAGAGAATGTTGTCATAGGACCCTTTATAGAGGAAGAAAAAGCCGAAAAATGGCAACGCTATTTATTAGATTCAGGTTTTGCAAATGTAGTTATTTATTTTGGTCGCTAAACTAAAATATAATTCTTATAGAAGTCGGTAAAATTAAATAAATAACAGGCAATAGTCAGCAGGAAAGATCGATACAAGTATATAAAATCAGGAAAGAAAGAGGGTGCATCTCCGTGGGTGAAAAACACGCTCTATCAAAGGCTGAAACTTTGATTATTTCCTTACAGAATAATTCAGGTTTAAAGCCTCCCCTTTTAAGGGGAAAAGCGGTCGTTTTACTACCCAACATGTTTGCGGAGCATGACAAACGGAAAAAGCGGAGCTTTGCGAAGCGCAAAACGCTTTTGTCTAATCGACCAAGAGAAAAGAAAAAATTTTCCAATTGTGTCAATCTTCTCTCTTTTAAGGAGAGGTAATTATTAATTGTCAATTGTTAATTGTTAATTGCTGAACTGAGTTATCAATTTACAAAGATGAGATGCACGGAAGAAAATAAATTAGTTTTTACTTTTGCCAAAACTCTAATTAATGTAGATAAAAATGAACGATATTAATAAATAGGTGTGTTTAATTATCCGTAAAATAGTGATGGAGATTCAAAACGGTGAAAACAAGGTTGAAAACTTTCTTCTGGCTTCATTTTCAGATTCTTTGTTTTTTTGCGCAGCATTCGGTACGAAACCTTTATTTATGTTTAGCTATTTAGCCAGGGCTATTTCATTCTAAACTGTACCATGTTATGTATTTACGAAAATACGTTATTTCGAGCTTTAGACAATTTATCTTTCGCTATGCGAAAGTAAGTAAATTCATTGCTAAAATCTAGAATGAAATGACCCTGCTATTTAGCTGATTTATCAAGTAAATCTTAAGAAGCTGAGTACTTTGAAAGACAATGGTTTTACTGAATATAGGTGAGTTGAGCCTAAATTCCTGAGAGGGATGTTATATGAGAGTTTTACGTCAGTTTACAAATCAGAGCTAAAGAAAAAATTTATGGCATACAGAACAGAACAGAAAAGATAAAAAGATAAAGAAAGAAAGAAAGAAAGAAAGAAAGAAAGAATTTTCACTTTTGCCAAAGGTCTAATAAGTAGATAAAAATGAACAATCTCAAAGAAAAATTTATAGTGACTGCTACACAAATGCGACAAATAGAAGAACGAATATTTGCTTGCGGAATGCCTGTAGCAGCATTAATGGAAAAAGTCGCTGGATTAGTATCACGAAAAATTATCAAACGTTTAAATAAAACCTCGTCCTTAAGGACGGGGTTTAAAATAGGTATTTTAGTAGGGCCTGGTCATAATGGTGGAGATGCTTTAGTTATAGCCAGAGAATTATATTTTCAAGGCTATGAAATTACAATTTACTGCCCCTTTTCCGGACTCAAAGAATTAACAAATTCTCATGCTCAATATCTCCAATCTTTAGGTATAAATTTTGTAGATAAAATTTCCCCATTAAAAAATTGTGACTTACTTATAGACGGATTATTTGGATTTGGCTTAGAACGAGAAATTACCGGAGACTTAGCAGAAAATGTCAATCAAATTAATAGTTGGAAAAAACAGATATTTAGCATCGACCTACCATCAGGAATTCATACAGACACAGGAGAAATTTTAGGAACAGCAATTTGCGCTACTCATACATTTTGTTTAGGCCTGTGGAAACAAGCATTTTTACAAGACCAAGCCCTAGAATATATTGGCACAGCCGAACTAATAGACTTTGATATTCCCCTGAAAGATATTACAGCAATTTTAGGAGAATTTCCCAAGATTGAGAGAATCACAAAAACATCTGCCATAGCAAATTTACCCCTACCTCTTCCTCCAGCAACCTATAAATATAAAAACGGTAATTTACTATTAATTGCAGGTTCCCATCGTTATAGTGGGGCAGCAATATTAACAGGATTAGGAGCCAGAGCAACAGGGGTCGGAATGTTATCAATTGCCGTGCCAGAATCAATTAAATCTATACTAAATATTCACTTACCAGAAGCATTAATTATTGGTTGTTCCGAAACAGAAACAGGAACAATAAAACAATTACCAAAAGACTTAGATTTAAACAAATTTGAAGCTATCGCCTGCGGACCTGGTTTAACAACAGAACCTACATCTATAATAGAAGCAATATTATCTGTAAATTGTCCGATAGTTCTAGATGCTGATGCTTTAAATATTTGTGATAATTTAGAAAATAATATTCTTATTAGTCAACGTCAAGCCCCAACAATTATCACACCCCACCCAGGAGAATTTAAACGTCTATTTCCTCACCTAGCAAATCAACTCACTAATCGGATATTAGCAGCTCAAAAAGCAACAGAAAATAGCAAAATTATTTTAGTGTTAAAAGGAGCAAAAACAATTATTGCCAATAGTCAAAAAATATTGATTAATCCAGAAAGCACTCCGGCACTAGCAAGAGCAGGGAGTGGAGATGTATTAACGGGATTAATGGGAGGTTTATTAGCTACTACTTCAACTCAAACCCCAGCAGTTGAAGCTGTCAAAACAGCAGTTTGGTGGCACGCTCAAGCAGCAACATTAGCAGCAAAAAAACGAACCGAGTTAGGAGTAGACGCTTTTACCTTGACTCAATATTTAATTCGAGTACTAGAAAAAATATAACCTTTCTTAGTTTGATAGGAAACAAAGAATATGGAAACTGAAATACCTGCTGATTTATTCCTCAAAATTCTATCAGCACTTGTTAAGTAGGTAGATAAAAATATATAAAACCGGGAGCGGGTGTTAGGTGTTGAAGGGTCAGAAGAATCCTTTTGAGATTGACAGTTATGAAATTTTTGTTCCCTCGTTTAACTATTCTATAATTAATTTTAGCTACCTAGTTAAGTCGAAAATGATTCAAACAGTTTCCTTTGTTCCTTTTTCCTTCTTCAAAATACTATAATCAAATACCTATTCGGAGGAAAAGCATCAATGGCAGGTACTAAACTGAATACAAATTTATGGTTCGCTGAACAAATTACACCTTGGGATATTTATAAACATGGCATCGATCGGGTGCTGGTTTATCAAAAAACAAAATATCAGGAAATGTATATTGTCGAAGGTATTTATGGCAAAGCTTTAATACTAGATAATAAGTGGCAGTCTTGCACCGAAGAAGAATTTCTCTACCATGAATGTTTAGTACATCCACCAATGATTTTTCATGGGTCACCACGCAAAGTTTTAGTGCTTGGAGGTGCAGAAGGAGCAACATTACGAGAAGTTTTGCGTTGGAAAACTGTGGAAAAATTAGTTATGGTTGATATAGATGGGGAAGTAGTGGATGCCTGCAAAAAGTATTTGCCAGAAATGCACCAAAATTCTTTTGAAGACCCCCGCGTAGAATTAGTTATTGATGATGCTCAGAACTTTTTAAACTCTTCTTCAGAAACTTGGGATGTGATTATTTCAGATCTGACCGACCCTATTGAGTATGGTCCATCTTTTCCCTTATTTACTCAGGAATACTTTCAAAAAATTCGCCAAATTTTGTCTCCTGATGGAGTTTTTACAATACAAGCAGGCTCAATTTCTCCTGCCGAAATGTATCTTCATGTCCGTGTGCTTAAAACTTTAGAGACTGTGTTTAATTATGCTCATTCTGTAGAGCCTTATTCTACAAGTTATGGATGTCCGTTGGGATTTGTTGTTGCTTCTGACCAAGAATTTTCCTCTACACCAAACCCAGAAACAGTAGACCATTTATTGGCAGAGAAAACTACTGGTGGTTTGAAAGTTATGGATGGTATTTCTTTGTTGGGAATGTTCCAATTACCTTTGAATATACGACAGGCGATCGCTTCTGAAACTCAGATATATACTTTGCAAGCTCCACCAAAATCTATTCAGATTTAAGATTGAAAATTAACTAATAATTTACTATGAAATCAAGCATTTATTAGTGTTCTGGTTTCATCCCAATAATATCATGTCCGGTTGAATACTTAAACTTTGACTGAAGGAAGGCAGAAGGCAGAGGTTATTCCCCCTACCTCCGCTTTGAAAGGGGGGAAAAAGTAAGGTGAGAAAGGAGAAGGTTTTGTATCACTGATTATCCGGGCATGATATAAATTAAGCAATTTGCAATAACTTGAGAAAATTCATCTCTTGCACCTCATCAGACAAATTCAAGGTTTTGGTAAAAGCAAAAATGGAGTAGTTTACGGAAAAAAACGACTAATATAACAACAAAAATTTGGTCATAGAGAAGAAGTTATTTTATCTCCATCTAATAAAGTAGTATAGCACTACGTTAATTAGTTAGGACATATAATTATTAATAATTAATTCAAGTGATATGAAAGAATATGGCTGCACCTTATAGCTATGATTTACGAAAAAAAACAATTGCTGCACCTTAAAGAGGAGAAAATAAAGTTACTGTAGCCCCGATATTTAAAATTAGTCCTAATACTTTAGATTTATGGCTTAATAGAGAAGCTGAAACTGGATATTTTCGCCCAATCACTCCTTCGGAGACTGGTCGGAAAAGAAAAATTAAGGATGACCATAAGTTGAAAGAATTTATATTAAAAAATCATTACTAAACTCCAAAGCAAATAGCTCAAAAGTGGGGAGATAATTTAACAATGGCAAAATGTAAGTGATGCTTGTAAAAGATTTGGGATGACTCGAAAAAAAGCGAGTGCCTAATTGGGAGGTCTCCGTTTCCTTCATAAACGCTACGGGAACAGAATGTAAGAGGCACTCAAGACCAACTTACCGATACCGAGAAACAAATGAAAAAAAAAGATGATAATTTATGGACTAATTAGGTAAAATCGAAAAAAACACATATAGCAATCTTATCTCAATTGTGAGATATTGTAGCCTTTTAGGCAACAGGCAATAGGCAACAGAGAAGAAAGAAAAAACAGTATCTTATGAATATGAAAACTACTATATGCTCGACTTTTAGGGAACGCTAAAATTATCACATTTGATTCTTGATTGCTATAGTTTATGTGGATGAAGCTGGTATTAGTAACCAAGAAGATTATCCCTAGGGCTATAGTCCGCGCTTGAGAAAGGTGCTATGCTCTAAAATTAGGCAAAAAAACAGAAAGAGTAAGTTTGATTACTGCTTTAAGAGAAAAAACTTTGTTTGCTCCTTAAACAATAGAAGGTTCATATAAAAGAGATTTATGTGAAGCGCCTTTGACAAATTGTTTAATACCATTATTGCAGCTAGCAGATGTGATAGTAATAGATAATGCTAGTTTTCATTATGGTAAAAGTATAGAATAAGTGGTGGAAGCGCGCAGGATATTCTATCTATTATTTACCTGCTTATTCCCCTGATTTGAATAAAAGACAAAATTGGTAGGCAGTTTGAAAAACATGGATGAAACAAAGATTTTCACAATTTGAAACAGTGAGAGATTGCGTAGATGCAGCATTTAAAATTTGTCAAGAGCGTATTGGCGTAATGCTATAACTCAAATTAATCTGTCATTTTTTCGCCGATAGATTTCTATTTGTTTGGTAAAGCGATTAACTATCCAATATTCTTGTACCCCTTGCGCCGAATATAGTTTTAATTTTGCTTCTTTGATTAATCAAATAAAAATAAATTTTTTTTAGTGGTAGGTAGAGTATTTAAGTAAGGCTTGCTGAATAACTATGAAAGTAATAAGAGCCAAGATTTTTAGCACTTTTATGGCTCCTAAAAGCTGGCAATTTTAGGAGCCATAAAGGTGCTCACATTTTGAGCAGATAAGGGCTGAAAAATCTCAGACAATTATTCCTCCTACCTACTTTGTAATGCCCATTTATTCTGACTCCTAACTCTGACCTTCAACAAAAAGACTTTTTCAGCAAACCCTAAGTAGTCATGCAAAATTAATTACACATACTCTCAAGCTAAAAAGCTTATATTGTAAAAATTACAGCGAATAAATAATGGTAATTAATTTTGCATAGATACTTATTTTTATATCAAAATCTGCCCTGACTATAACCAGATATTGATATTAGACATCTCCGAAAATAGTCAAACATTTACTATCACTATCTTTTGATTGGTGATGTAGCTGCCGCTAGGCTCAGGCAACGCTATCTGCTGTTGATATGTTGATAGTTAATTTTTACGGTCAAATCAGTATTCCAGAGATTTACTATTATAAATTATCTCAAAAATTGCCCTGATAGTTAATTAATTGATATCTAGATAAAGGAGGATTTACTACGACAAAATCAATAGACCTCTCCAGAAAAGAGGGAGTAGGGAGTAGGGGGAAATAATTGATGATTTATGGGCGATAATTGATTTTATTTTTTATTATTGGAGATGTCTAATGTACCTATTCGTAGTCGAACAAGACCACAAATGGTCATAATTATTTGCTCATATTTTTCTGGCTTTAACCTAAATTTTTCTTGGACTACTCTGAAGATTTTTATCAATCTAATTATCTGTTCAACAAAAATAATTTTTGAAGATATTTCTTTGTTTTTCAACTTTTCCGATTCAGTTAAATCTCGTTAATGAAGTGCGTCTTACATTCTGTTTGCGTAGCATTTCCGGAGGAAAGGAAACCTCGCCAATTAGCACTCGCTTTTTTGGCTTTTTTTTTGGGAGTTTTAATTCCTGGTTCACCAACCTAGGCTTTATCTCCACGCTCATTTTTGTTTTTGAGCGAATTTTTCTTGGACTTGCGCGTTAATAGTTTAAGTCACTTTCTTGAGTGCGTCTTACATTCTGTTTGCGTAGCATTTCCGGAGGAAAGGAAACCTCGCCAATTAGCACTCGCTTTTTTTTCCTGGTTGACCTGCTGATACGTCTACAATATCTTTACCTAATGGTAATACGATTACTTGTCCTTTTCTTGAGTGCTTCTTACATTCGCCGTGCGACGGCGCAATTTTGCACTCGCTTTTTTCTATGGCTTTTCTTCTTGCCAGAGTAATATTCTTTCTGTTTTTCATAATTTACAGGTCTTTCTATGGGCTGGTCATAGCTATCTACAATTAATTCAAATTCTGTCAATATTTCTTTGATAATTGCCTCATAAAGAGGAGCTACGCTTTCATAGTCGCTTTGTTTTTTTTACTTGTTCTAAGAGACTTGCTGGTAATAAATCACCGATAATGGGATACCAATAATTAAAGGTATCGCCATTCTGTTGTTTCGCTCACTCCCAATTGAATTTCATTTTAGTTGAAATGTTGTCAAATGCCTTAAATAAGTTAAGGTTAAAATGAAATGTTGCTGAGATAGATAATTTAGGTAGTCTACCACCACCAGAAGCAATTATTCTGATTTTTTTAGTTGTGGCTATTTCTTGCTTATTATTGTGGAGTTGTTCTGCTTGTTTTAATAATTTTTATAACTGTTTATACTTGATGCCTAATAAACGTTCTGATTCTTGTGGATGATTGTGAATGTACTCAAGTATACTGCTCATAATTGGCCAGTAAAAATTACATTTTTTATGATTATATCACAATTTATTTATTTTTCACCAGATGTATATTTATCTTCATCTTAGTCTAAAATCATCTCTAAGTTTGATATTTAAACCAATATTAAGAGCTGTATTTATTCATGAAATCTAATAGTATTCTTTGATGAATTTCACTGAGCGATCGTTCCATTCCGGCATTCTCAGAATAAGCCTTACCAACCTTAATTTCTGCTCTGGATAATAACCCCATATCCCAACCTTCACCCAAAACTAAATCCTTTAATTCCACAGTTAATGGAGCAGAAAATACATGACGAACAACCCTAGCATCAGAATAAATACCAAACTTATCAACTGTAATAGGCACATAACCTATTTCTTCTTCTAATTCTCGTTTCAGAGCAATTTCAGGCGTTTCTCCCGGTTCTAGATGACCTCCAAAAAAAGCCCAATAACCAGGATAAAGAATAGTCGGAATATTATCCCGGAGCTGCATAAGAAACTTCTCCTCTCTGTAAAGAATAGCGATCGCCACATGAGGTATATGATTATTCATTATCTTCTTGATTTTGATTTTGATTTTGACTGTCTATTCTTTCTACTTCCTCTACATAGAAATCTCCAACATCCTGATCGCCTAATTCCGAAACAACAATACTTTGATAACGCACTTTTCCTTTAATTGTTATTTCTGCACCTATCTTTGGTAATTCTGCCCTAGTAAATATCCAAATACTACCCGTATCATCTGTTAATTCATAAGCACCTGTTTCTAGAAATGGGGCACGGCTTTCTACAATTCCTTTTAAATATACTTGACGATCGATTTTACCTTTCGTTTGAATTTTCCCAATCCGACCGACATTAAGATTTAACTTTATAGCTGTTTCTGTAATTTGACCACAACTAATTAATCCGATTACCAACAGCATAATCATAATTATTCTCAACTTATCAAATAATAGAAACAACGAAGAAGCAAGAAGCAAAAACCCAGACGGAAACCTCTTCAATATCTTTATGGAATTCATTCCTAATGCTTTTTTTGTTTGCGTCCTCGTTTTCATCAAAACTTTATTTTCCTTATTTATATTAATAATTTTCTAGTCATTACTATAGCATTTTTCAAATAGATAAGGTACATAAGTTTTATATTTCAGGGAATAAATAACAGGTAAAAGGTAAAAAATACTCTATCTGATTAATATGAGAACCGCTATATAGCAATCCAAAATTAATTGTAATTAACTTAGTCATATAAGTACCTAGGCAAAATTTATTACCATTATTTATTAGCTGTATTTTCTACAACATAAGCTTTTTGGCTTGAGATTATGTGTAATTAATTTTGTATTACTAGCAGTGTTTAAGTAAGTGAGGTAAACTATTCAATCTTCAGTCTCCCTTAAAAAGGGGGATAATAGTGGAGCTATTTGTACCTCACACTTACTAGGAAATGCTATACTTACAATCCACAGTAACATTTTTAAATCATAACTTCTGACTGCTGAATTGTTACCCCTTATTTGACTAATACCAAACATTAAAAGTAGGCTATAAAAGCCATTCACCCCGATATTTCCTAAAATAAAATATTGGCTGTATGTTTCCCTCGATATGGCCTGTGGTGAAAAAATACTCTTAAACAACCAAAAACCTACTTTTGACCGAATAAATAAGGTCTGAGGCCTCCCCTTAGCTGCGCCACGAACTGTCGCGAGACAAGGGGATAAAAAGCGGTAGTTGTGCGCCAGCAAAACGCCAGATCCAATCGACTAAGAGAAAAGAAAATTCGCCATTTTCTTGCCTCCCCATTGCGGGAGGTACTACTGATAACTGAAATGACACCTCAAAAACTAATAAGCCGTATGGGTAATCGAGTAATTATCCCTACTATTTAATCTATTTTAATCATCAAATAGTCATTAAGCATAGCATTGCTTTTTCAAAATGGTATTAAATATTATCAATCAATCCATTCTATTTGAGTAAGTAGGTACACAAAATTAATTTCTCATTTAATTTATAAATGCCAAAACTCTTGCAAAGCAAAGATTACCTACTATCGCTTTGTGAACATATTTTTGTGTAGGCACTTACCACAAATTAAATATTATTTTCAGATATTTAAAATATGACAAAATCTACATTGAGATACAAGTAATAATACTATTATTTTATTGTTAACAGGATAATCCACTAAGGGAATATCAAACAATAAATTATGCAATTCTTGAAATCTCCCTACTGCCTCCTCCCTACTATCCTAAATTCAGTGCAATGGGATATTTTTTTAGTTAGGACTTCCAAATAAAAAAATCAAAAATTGAAATCAAGAGGCTAGAAACAAGTTTTTGAATGCTAAGAAAGTTATCAAATACAACTACGCTAAGGCCAACCCTATAGCAGTCCTATTTGAGTTGTGTAAAAATATTTGACAAAAAGGCAACAGTTCATTTGGGATAAGAGTCTCAGATTTTTTATTTATCTATAGTTTTAATTTTTTACAAATGATTTAGGATTGCTATATCAGCCTTTAACTTTAATCCCAAAACTCAAAGAGGAAATAACAATGGTAAATAAATTAGATGGTAAAGCGCTGGCAAAAAAAATCAAAACAGAACTCCAACAAAGAGTTTTAGCCTTGCAGAAGAAAATAGGTCGTCCTCCAGGCTTGGCAGTATTAATGGTGGGAGATAACCCCGCTAGTGCAGTCTACGTTCGCAATAAAGAAAAAGCTTGTACTCAAGTGGGTATTACCTCTTTTGGCAAACATTTTCCGGCCCAAACATCTCAAGCTGAACTAACACAAGTAATTCAAGAATTAAACCAAGACCCTCAAGTAGATGGTATCTTAGTACAGTTACCCCTACCAGAAAATTTAGATTCTACTTCATTACTCTACCAAACTGACCCCAGTAAAGATGTAGATGGACTCCATCCCATGAATTTAGGACAACTGCTCCGAGGTGAAAAGGGTTTACGCAGTTGTACTCCCGCAGGAGTAATGCGCTTGTTGCAGGAATATAACATTGAATTAAAGGGAAAACAGGCAGTGATATTGGGGCGTAGTATTTTGGTTGGTAAGCCAATGGCATTAATGTTATTGGAAGCCAATAGTACAGTAACGATCGCTCATTCCCGGTCTCACAACTTAGAGGCCATCATCAGAAATGCGGATATTCTTGTGGCAGCAGTGGGTAGGCCAGAAATTATTACAGCTGAGATGGTCAAACCAGGAGCAGTAGTCATAGATGTAGGAATTAATCGAGTGACGGATGAAGCAGGAAATAGTCGTTTAGTCGGAGATGTTGAATTTAATTCTGTAGCCGAGGTAGCAGAATTTCTTACCCCTGTTCCTGGTGGAGTTGGCCCGATGACTGTAGCAATGTTATTACAGAATACAGTAGACCGTTGGAGTAGTTTAGTTGATTGATTTTTTGAAAACCCCAACGTTGTAGTTTTAGTTTTTTTTGATTTTTTCTTATTCCTGGTTTCTAAGTCGGTCGTTTAGTCGGAGATGTTGAATTTAATTATGTAGCCGAGGTAGCAGAATTTCTTACCCCTGTTCCTGGTGGAGGCAAGCCCGATGACTGTAGCAATGTT
>JBARXI010000854.1:0-12532 GCA_049647275.1 Microcoleaceae cyanobacterium | reverse complement strand
AGATTTTTTGACAAAAAAGCCTTGTGGTCACAAGCTGACCACAAATGATGTGATTTGGTAATAACATGACGTTCAACTAGCTTCATACCTTAATTGTAGCTGATAACGACTTAATGGATAGACAACTGAGGAAACTTACTCATTTTAGTTTAATAGCTATAATTATGAGTAATTTTGATGAACTTTAGATAAGTTTTTCCGAGCTGTATTTACCCCTTATCCTGAAAATAGGGACTAATATCCACAACCTGTGCTTAACTCTACATGGCCTCAAAATTTTGGACTTTTGACCTTTGGTTTTTGACTTCATAACTTTCCTTGCCTAGATATCCCCACAGGTGAGATGATTTGTAATGTATATGGCCTGAGAACAATTCCAGACAAATATTACTTTAGAAACATATCTGGTTTATCGGCTCCGGCATTCACCACTCAATTAAATATATAGAAACGATAACTATGGCAGTTGCAACTCAATCACTCGAAGAACTTTGTATTAACTCAATCCGCTTCTTAGCAATTGATGCAGTCGAAAAGGCCAACTCAGGCCACCCTGGACTACCCATGGGTGCAGCACCAATGGCCTTCGTTATTTGGGATAAGTTCATGCGCTTTAACCCCAAAAATCCTAAATGGTTAAATCGCGATCGCTTCGTTCTGTCGGCTGGCCACGGCTGTATGTTACTGTACGCCCTAATGCACCTGACAGGTTTTGACAGTGTACCTATCGAGGAAATTAAACAATTCCGTCAGTGGGACTCCAAAACTCCTGGCCATCCAGAAAATCACATCACTGAAGGTGTGGAAGTTACCACGGGTCCACTAGGACAAGGTATTGCTAATGCAGTAGGATTAGCAGCAGCAGAGGCCCATTTAGCTGCTACATTCAATAAGCCAGACTGTAACCTGATTGACCACTATACTTACGTCATCATGGGTGATGGTTGTAATATGGAAGGAATTTCTGGTGAAGCTGCTTCCCTAGCTGGACATTGGGGGTTAGGTAAGTTAATTGCCTTTTACGATGATAACCACATCTCTATTGACGGTCATACTGACATTTCCTTTACTGAAGATGTAAGTAAGCGCTTTGAAGCTTATGGTTGGCACGTTCAGCACGTTACTGATGGTAATAGTGACTTAGACGCGATCGCTGAAGCTATCGAAAAAGCAAAAGCGGTTACTGACAAACCTTCTATGATTAAGGTTACTACTCTTATCGGTTACGGTTCTCCTAATAAATCTAACACTCATGGTGTTCACGGTGCAGCACTTGGAGGAGAAGAGGTAGCAGCTACTCGGAAAAATCTTGGTTGGGAATATCCAGAATTTGAAGTTCCTAAAGATGCTTTGAGTCATTTGCGCAAAGCAGTTGACCGAGGAGCTAAAAGCGAGGAAGAATGGAATAAACTTTTCTCTGACTATAAATCTAAATATCCCGCAGAAGCAGCTACTTTGGAGCGGATGGTAAGTGACAAACTACCTGAAGGATGGGCAGATGCACTACCTAAGTACACTCCAGAAAGCAAAGCAGATGCTACCCGTAACCAGTCTGGTGCAACACTAAATGCTATAGCTGGAGTTTTACCAGAATTAATTGGTGGTTCTGCTGACTTAGCTCCTTCCAACAAAACTCTACTCAAAGGTTTGGGAGATTTCCAAAAAGGTCAATATCAAAACCGTAACCTCCGCTTTGGTGTTCGGGAACATGGTATGGGAGCAATTTGTAATGGTATTGCTCTACATGGTTCTGGGTTAATTCCTTATGGTGCGACTTTCTTAGTATTCACCGACTATATGCGGAATGCTATCCGTTTGTCTGCTTTAGCTGAAGCTGGTGTTATTTGGGTAATGACTCACGACTCCATTGCTTTAGGAGAAGATGGACCGACTCACCAACCAGTTGAGCATATTGCCTCTTTGCGCTTAATTCCTCAGTTGCTTGTAATTCGTCCGGCGGATGGTAATGAAACCTCTGGTGCATATAAGGTTGCGGTAGAAAGAGCTAAAGCGGAGCATCGCCAGTCTACATTGTTAGCTTTCTCTCGTCAAAATTTACCTAACCTCGAAGGTAGTTCTATTGATGTAGTTGCTAAGGGTGCTTATATTCTCAGTGACAGCGATGGTACTCCAGATATTATCTTAATTGGTACTGGTGGAGAAACTTATCAGTGTGTGGAAGCTGGTGAAAAGCTCCGTGCTGAAGGTAAGAAAGTGCGCGTGGTTTCGATGCCATGTTGGAAATTATTTGAAGAGCAGGATGCAGCTTATAAGGAGTCAGTATTCCCGAAAGCTGTTAAGAAGCGTTTGGCAGTTGAAGCTGGTGTTAGTTTTGGTTGGCATCGTTATGTGACTGATGAAGGTGCAACTTTGAGTGTTGATACTTTTGGTGCTTCTGCTCCTGGTGGTGTTGTACTTGAGAAGTTTGGCTTCACTGTTGAGAATATTTTTGCTAAGGCTAAGGCATTATTAGGTTAGTTTTGATGGTGGGTTTTTGATCTGCCTATTAACTCTCTAAGACTATCAATTATAATTAAAGAGGTTCTCTAGAAATAGGGAGCCTTTTTAATTTATGTTTCAATTTCTGAAAATATAGGAGCCTTTTTAATTTATGTTTGATCTAAGTACAGTTATTGTAATTTCTTTGCTTCTGGGTATATTTATCGCTGTAGCTTGGGAAGTTAGAAGTTTTTCTATGATTATTATTAGTAACTTTGTAGCAGGGTTTTACATTTTTTGGTTGATGCACCAAGCTTGGCTGAATTTTTTACTAACAATGGGATTAGGCAATTAATTTTAATTTTTTCTCAGATTAAATGATGCCAAACCTGTACTTTTAGAATATTTATTTTTGATAGTTATAAACTACTATATAAGAGGATTTAATCATTTATGAAAATGAGTAGATAGAAAAGTTTTGTATAGTCGCGATCGCTAATTCATAATTATCTAGCAATGTTTGAAACAAAATTCAGTTTATAAATTTATGTTAAAGTTGATAAAAGATTGGTCAGTAAGTCGCGCTCAAGTTTTCAATACTTGTGAGCGACAGTATTACTTTAAATATCTTTTAAATGCAAGAATTAACAGCCGTGATTCTTTTTTGAAAGAAATAGGATTCTTAAAAAAACTCACAAATATTCCTATGTGGAAAGGAGAAATTTTTCATTCAATAGTTGCTGAGTCTCTTCAAAGACTAAAAGATAGAAAAGCGATATTACCAGCAAATTGGTATAGTAAACTTGAGGAAAAAATAAATCAAGAGTGGAAATTTTCTGAAAGTAAAGCATTTCGGGAAGATATAAAAAATCTTGATGAAGATGGTAAAATAGCACTCTTTGAGCATGAATACAATGAAGAAATAAAAGAGCAAAATCCTGGAGAAATTTTTCATTCAATTGAAAAATGGGTTAATCAATTTGTAAATTGGGTAGAAAGAAATAATCTGAAGCAACTATTACAAAATGCCAAGAAAGTTTGGATTGAACCTAAAATTTATGGTCGCAATGTACCTGGTTTTAAAGTTGATGAGATAGATGTGATTGCTAAAGTAGATTTAGCATTAGTTACAAAAGACGGTAAGTTTAAAATATTTGATTGGAAAACGGGTAATTCTTCATTAAAAAAAATGCGACAATTTTCCCAAGCTGAGTTTCAAATAGGAGTTTACCAACTTTGGCCTCACTTGACGTTAAAATATTCATTGGAAGTAATTGAGGCTCATTTAGTTGGCTTTGGAAATAATTCGGTACAACATAAAATTCATCAGATAAATTGGGAAGAAAAGGAAAAAATACTGAGTTTAATTCGCCAGAATATTGCTCAACTTAAACGCTTTCATAATCCAGAGTCAGGAGTTGAGTTTTCATTAGAAGATTTTGACTTTGCTAGTTATGAAAGTGCTTGTAAATCCTGTCATTTTAAAAGGTTATGTCAAAAGGAACTTGAAATATGAATCAATCAACAGAAATGCGATATCTTGGTGCAACTTTATACCCTTTATTAGGTGTTGAAAAAAAGCTCTATAGTTTTCGGGTACTTAAAGTAACTGAAAAGATTCCTAAAGATAATAATCAACCTATTCGACTTCAAAGGTGGGCTGATAAATTATGGCGAGAAGAATTATTTTGTCCTGTCTATCCTACTAACCGTTTTGGTTATCCAGCTTTTCTAATTCCTAATGGAAATAGTCCGCCTGTGGAAAAGAAATTAGAAATAAGAGATGTACCGAATAAGGTTTATCAGATTGAGTTAACTGAAAAAGTTTTGGATGTGACAATTGAAGATGCTATTGGTCAAGAAAGAGAACTTGTTTGTAGGATGTTGGAAAGACCTTTTACAGACAAATTTAAGAGTTTTGACGATAAGTTTTGGCGTTCAAATTGGACATTATTTTTTAATCAAATTCCGGAAAATGAAGGAATAAATAAAGATATTGTCAATGCTTACCGTGGCTTAAAATTTCGTATTGTTTATTTAGAAGGTAGTGGATTTTACTTTGCTGCGGATATAAGAACTAAATATGTTGGTAAAAAGTCTTTAGCAGATTATACAGATAATGAAAAAAATGAGATTCTCCAAGAACATACAGATGTAACACTTAATGATGAAAAAAGAGCTTTTTTCCTTCGTGATAATGGAACTGTAAAAATTCCTTGTCGTTATGTAGGTACTACAGGGAAAACTATAGATAAATATATGATTAAGGATTTGGGTAAGACTGTCTATGAATATTATTCCCAAAATTATCCACAACTTAAAATATATCCTCACGAAGAGGCAGTTTTTGTAAAAGATCGTTTGGAGAAAGATAAATTTATAGCTGTTCCAACTTCACGTCTTTTTCCGATTTTTACAACAGAGTATGAAGGGTTACGAAAATGTTCTATTCGTCCTCAACTTAGCCCAGATGAACGAGTTAAGATAATATTCAGTTTTATAAATGAATTATCTGGTGTGGAGTATGAAAATAAACCAGTTGAAATTAAACAACAATATTTAAAAAGAGAGAGGACGGTTTTTATCCCTCCAAATTTAGAGTACGGTGGTGGTGAACTTCATAAACCTTTCTCGACTTCAAATATTCCCAAACATACGAGTCAAAAATTTGACGATATGGTAAAAAAGTGGAGTTCAAGTAAACTATCAAGTTTATATAGAAACAAATCCTACTCTCAATTTCCTTTTCCTGATACTATATTGTTATATCCTGAGACACTAAAACGAGGCGATCGCGAAACTTTTTTGAATGACCTAAAAAAAGAAATTAAGCAACACACCGAATTAGATTGTTCTATTGTCTTGCAAAGGTCTTATTCTACTGAAAAAAAAGAGCAGTCAGGAAGCTCATTGCTACAGAAGTTAAAAGAAATAAAATCTGAAACTAAAAACAACGCTTTAATAATTGTTGTTTTATGGAATGGTCTACTAGATCGTGTATATAGGGAAATTAAAGATACTGTAAAACCACATTTTTCCCAATGTGTAACACAGAAAGTAGTTCATCATATTGTCAATCGTCAAAATTCTCAAAAAGCTACAAGTCAATTACAAAATTTAGCTCTAGCAGTATTTACTGAAGTTGGTGGTCAACCCTGGGTTTTGTCAAATCTAAATCACGATTTACACATTGGTATTGATTTACTTTATGGCAATATTGGATATCATTTTTTTTATGGAACAGGAGGCAGATTAGTAGATAGGCAATTTGGAGAATCTATAAGTAAAGGTCGCATGAAGGAAGCAATAAAAAAACCAGAGTTACAAAAGCGTCTTACAGAATCTATCAAAACTATTGTTGTTGAAGAAGGTCATAAGATAAACAGCATGATAATTCATCGTGATGGTCGTTGGTGGCCTAGTGAAAGTTCTGCGCTTCAACAAACAATAAAAAATTTGAAAGAAGAAAAGATTTTACCCGAAAATTTTAGTTGTGCTGTGGTAGAAATTCGCAAAAATCACTTGCCTGTTCGTTTATTTACAGCAGTAGAAGAAAAAGACAGAGAATTTTCACAGAATCCTATTTTTGGAACTTATCTAATTTTAGATAAAAAACGAGTAATTCTATCTACTACTGGTAAACCAGGAGAATGGGATAATTGTGGCAAAACAGCTAACAATTTACTATTAGAAATTGTAGAAACAATTGGCGATTTTAAAATTCAAGATATTGCTGAGGATGCTTATCATCTCTCCCACCTAAATTGGAATGCACCTAATATTGAAATAGCTCTTCCCGTAACTATACGTTGGACAGATGAAGCACTACGGGCAAATTTTCATTCGCCTTTTGAAGATGAAGAAATAGAGGATGAAGATGATTAGTTTGATAATTTAGAGAGTACAATATAATAAAGAGTTGGTATCGAACTTATGAGTAAATTAGGGTTCGTATCTGGACATCTAGAACGGGAGCAAAAATTACTTCGCGAGCTAAATACAGCATCATTAGCACTAGAAGCAAAAGCTTTGGGTTTAGAAGCTGATTTAGAATTTTCAGAGGAAGATATATTGAACAGCAAAAAAATTCTTTATGAGTTTATTGTTGCTCTAGAATCTGCACTTGCTGGAAATGAAATTTCAAGTGATATTCAGAAGCTTGTTCAGCAAATAGAAAAAGATGAGAAACCAATAGAAGATTGGAAAGAAGATTTAAACAGTCTTTCTACTCAACTTAAATCGTCGGATTTGATAGAAAGTGAATCTCTGTCAATTATGGATGATATTTTATCATTCTTAGATAATGAATTTGTTAAAGATGCTCAAAGACTCTATTCCCGTTAATTATGATGTCCGATAGATTAACTATAATAATAGGGAGGTTATATCCAACCTCCCTAATTATTGAAGGTAAGAAGTTTATTATAGTTGCTCAACTGCACAAGAATAATTTGTTGATTTATGGCTAATTTGGAGTATCTAAAAGCAAAAACGGCTGAATATGCTATTATTCTTTCTCGAATTAACAAAGAGCTTGAAGCTCTTGCTCAAAAAAAAGTAGAACATAAATGGCTTATTAAGTATTTACAAGACCAACTTAAAGATGCACAGACTTCACATAAACGTCTTAAGTCAATTGTAAAGACAAATACTGATAATAAAAAATTGCTTGATAAAGCAGTTACTAAAATTCACCTTCTTGAGTATTCTATTTATTCAATTGTTTATAATTATATTCCTGCACTTCAAAAGGAAAATAGTGCAGATTTAGCACTAAGAGAACTTTTACTTTCAAGTGCTAAAAGGTTTGGTATGTTTTGGCTCAAAGATATTACTGTATGTTCGGATCAACCTCTAGCTATTATTCCATCACCACCAGAAGCTCCTATTATTTTTTCGCCTCCTCAGCAAGCTATTTCTCTACTAGAAATGCCAGGACTCTATCACGAACTTGGGCATGATGTTTTTCAGAAATTTAAGGATATTGACAAACAACTTTATCAAGTAATTTTCTTGTATTTCAACAATTTCAAAAATCAATCTGGACCATTAAACCCTGAAACTCGAAATCAGCAGAGACAGGAAATTAACAAAGCATTAGATTATTGGGATACAGAAAGATTAAATGAAATATTTTGTGATATTTTTGGTACTTTTACTTGTGGAATTGCTCATTATGTTTCTTGTATTGATATGGGGATTCTTTCTGGTAAAAATCCCTATAATTTGGATTTTAGAGATGAACATCCACCTTTGTCAGCACGAGTATATGTTTGTTATCAAACACTTACTACTACTCAAAAAAAAGAAAAAACTACAATTACAGCAAAAAACTCGTGGGATAAATATACAAATAATAATCAGAAATCGTTTGATTTTAATTTGATTTGTGCCGAATCTTTATTAAAAAGTATTGTAGAAATTGCCATTTTAAGCATTCAGGAATTATTACCAGGTTGTAAGCGTTATGAAACGCCTTTAATAGATGATAGTGAAATTGAAAAAATACCAGATGATATATTGCTAGAAGATATCCTTAATCAAGCAGCTAAAATTCTTTTAAATCATCCGGAACTTTATAAGGATTGGGAAAGAAAAATATTTCAAGCACTGAAATTCTCACCTTAGTTACTTACTATAGCTATTATCTAACTAAAAATCTTGAGATTCAGTTTAAAAAAATGCTTCATATCGCAGCAGTAAAACTATCTATTTTTAATAAATTCTGTCAAAAAGTTACAATTTTATTCTTAGAAAATTTAGAAGTAATTGAGAAAGCATCGGAAATTCATATAGACTTGAGAAGGAAAGGAAGACCAAGACAAGATGCTGATATACTTATCGCAGCCACGGCAATTATTCATAATTTAACTCTGGTTTCTAATGATTCTGATATGTCAATAGTTGTGGGGATAAATTTAGAGAATTGCTTAGAGATAGAATAGAAAGTTACTGTTTAATTAAATTTAATTTATCAGATTATGAAATTAACAGAGGATTATTGTATCTGAATGCGACTAGAAAGCTATATATTTTTAATTAGTTTTGTCAACAAATTACAATTTTATTCTTAGAAAATTTAGAAATTATCGAGAAAGCATCGGAAATTCACATAGATTTGAGAAGGAAAAGAAGACCTATTCAAGATGCTGATATACTCATCGCAGATACGGCAATAATTCATAATTTAACTCTGGTTTCTCATGATTCTGATATATCGAGAGTTGTGGGGATAAATTTAGAGAATTGGTTAGAGATAGAATAGAAAGTTACTGTTTATGTTTAATTAAAGGCGTTGCTAAATAAGTGTATGATATTTCAGGAGTTAGGAGTCAGGAGGTAGAAAGGAGTTTTTTCCTAACTAAGGGGGAGAAATAGGTATGATTTGCACTCTTATTTTTGGCTCAAAACTTACATTATTAGGAGTTTCATACTTAAAATCAGCAACGCCAATGAAATAGAATTTATCGGAGGATATTATGACTCAAGCTTCTGTGGAAAAAAAATACAGCTATCAAGAGAATTTCAGAAACAATTGACCAAGTAATGCAAAGCAAAAGTATTTATCAAGCATTAAATAAAGAACAACTCATCTAGACTTTCTCTCAATTATTAGATAAGGTATCACTTCAAATACTTATCTCTCTAGATAATGAACGACTGACAAAGAAAGTTAGAGGAGTAATGTCACGCGCATATTTATATTCATCAATTATTATCCAATTTAGTTCCACATATTTTACAATAACTAGCATCTAAGTCATGGGTGGAAAAACCACAACCAGAACATTTTTTTTCTTTCTTATTAGCTATTTTTAGTAGTTGCTTAATTAAATCTCCCAGTTGAGCAGGAATCAGACTTATACCTGTTAATATCATCAATACAGTTAACAAACGACCACCTTCTGAAATTGGAATTAAATCGCCAAAACCAACGGTTGTCATTGTTACTACTGAAAAATATACAGCGTCTAAAAAAGTTTTAAATAATTCAGGATTTACGCTGTGTTCTACTTGATAAATCAGACCAGAAAAGATAAAAATAATTGTAAACAATGTAAATAATATTCTAGCAACAATTACTCCATCTGCTGTGTCAATATGAAAAATAGAAATTTCAAATTTAAGAAACCGAATTAATCTCAGGATACGAAACCATCTTAATAATCTAATAAAACTAAGTTCTACAATTCCTGGAAATATTGGTAAAATTGCCAATAAATCAATCATGGAAAAGAAGCTGAAAACAAATTTATTTTTTTGCTCTGCACACCAAAATCTCAGCAAATATTCAACAGTAAAGCATCCTAAAATAATATCATCTATTATTTTTAAAATTCTCATTACTTGCTCTGAAATTGGATAAGTTTCAGCAACAAATATAGCCGAAGAAAATAAAATTAGAAACAGCAGAATAAAGTTAATAGCTTTACCGATAGGAGTTTCAATATCTTCTAAATAAAATGCAATAGTTTTTTTAATTAGTACAGGTGACATGATTTTCATTTTTCTCTTTCGTCAGGTCAATAACTATGAACGTAAATTGTAATTATACTAATTTTAATTTGACTTAATACCAAAATTATTATTCGCTCGTTCAAAATTTACTTAGGAGTAATTTGATTAATTGATAAATATTAAACAAAGCAGATAAATAAATCCCGTAGCGTCGCATTCGCGTTAGCGTTGTGGAGCAATAGCGAAGCGTGGCAGTCTGGTCATTGGTTAACTATGCTTTATACCAGTTTTATCAATGTTTGCTACAAATAGTTAGACTTTTTATAGGAGTCAGGAGTCAGGAATTTGTAGCTTGAATATCATTTCTTATAGTTAATATCCATTTTTAATACCCCGCCCTTAAGGGGGGGTTTAAAGAGACATTTTACCAAAAATATTTTAATGACCCTTATTATTCATAACATTCTTTTTTCACGCTTGGTATTAGATGCACAGATTGCTTTGCTAGATTGTGCTGCGCAAATGCTTCTCTGGCAACACTGGGCGTTTTGTGTCTCTAGATAAATACTTTTTTTTGCTTTAATATCTATGAATTTAGGAGCTTTAAAGTATTTTTCACAAAAAAAATTATCCCTATCTAAAGAAGTTATATTTAATCCCTTAATTGGCAATAAATAAAAGATTCTATTGAGAGTAGCTAGATTTATTTATGGGGTTTTCTTATTCTTTATTCCTTCTTTAATACAATACTCTACAATAAATGCAGTAATTTGTCTAAAAGTTAATTATGTCTGAAATAGAATCTGATTTATCTGCTCTAGTTGCCAAGGTTTCACAACTGGAAAAACAACAGGTGACTCTAAAAAAATATGTTGTTAAACTTAAACATACTTTAGACGAGCAAATAGAAAATTTTTATCATCGACCAGAAATACAGTATATAGAAAATTTACAGGAAAATTTGCCTGCTTTAAATCTGCGGTTAGATGAGTTATTTGCTTTAAGTAATCCGATAACATCGACTGCCGAAACTCAAGATATATCTCCGGATAATTTTTCGTCAAATACTGAAGTAGATCGAAATCAATTAGTGTTTGACCGTGATGGTAGTCGTGGTGTATTAATCGAAGCATTAGAAACAGTTAAAGAACGATTAATTCTTGTTTGTCCTTGGTTAAATTGTAATAGTATTGATGAATATTTGCTTCAGAAATTCAAGGATTGTTTAAACCGCAATTGTCAGATAGATATTGGTTGGGGATATTTAGGCGATCGCTCGAATATTGGCAAGGGTTGGAAATATAATGCTTTGGCTGATTTACAAGATTTAGAGGAAAGTTATCCTGGTTTATTTCGCTTGAAGTTGTTAGGAACTCACGAAAATTTTTTGGTGTGTGATGCTAATTTTGCTTTTCTGGGAAGTCATAATTTTTTAGCTTCTGGGAACCAAAGTCTGGAACGAGAAGTGGGTATTATGACTACTGATTCTGATATTATTCAGGGATTAGCTGACCGTTTTGATGATGGTGAAAGTTTGGATGAAGAGGAAATTAATCAAAGATTTGCAGCAAGTGTAAAAAGTTTGGATGAGCCAGAATATTTGTCTGGAGTTATGGATATGAATGAAGCAGAATGTAGTGAGATTTGGCTGGAGGTAGATGAAGATGAGGAGGAAGAAGAGGAAAGTCGTCAACCTATAGTTAGTGCTGAGGAATTTTTGCGTAGATATAATGAAGGAGAACGAGATTTCACTGGGATTAATTTATCTGGTGTTGATTTGAGTGGGAAATCTTTTGCTGCTGATTTAAACTTGAGTAATGCTAACTTTAATGGTGCAAATTTGAGTGGTACAAGTTTTAATTCAGTTGATTTAACTGGAGCAAAATTTCGAGATGTTAACCTCCGTGAATCTAACTTAAATTCAGCAAAGCTAAGTGAAGCTAGGTTCATTAATACCAACTTAAATAAAGCACAAATGAATTATGCCAAACTGGAAAAGGCAAACTTCAGAAATGCAAATCTTAGTGAAGCTAATTTAGAGTCAGCGAATCTCACTCAAGTTATGTTCAGAAATGTGAACCTCAGTCAAGCGAAGTTGGGGTCGGCAAATTTTACTGAAGCTAACTTGAATGGAGTTAACTTTAGTAATACAGAACTTTGGTTGAATCCAAACTTTAGTGGTGCAAATCTCAGAAAAGCTAACTTGAGAGGGTTAAATTTGAGGAATGCAAATTTAACTAATGCAGATTTGAGTCAAGCTGATTTGAGTAGATTTAATTTATTAGAGGTAAACCTTAAAGGAGCAAACCTAAAAATGGTTAAAATGAAGGAAGCGCTTTATAACGAAACAACTATTTTTCCTCAAGGTTTTAATCCAGCTAAATTAGGTGCTTATTTGATTGCTCCTGGAGCTTCATTATCCGGAGTAAATCTGGCTGGTTATAACTTAATTAATGTCAACTTAAGAGGGTCAAACTTAGAAGGAGCAAATTTGAATTCGACAAATTTGAATAATTCCGATTTGAGTGATGCTAACTTAGTGCGATTCGTTTAACCTAAAATAAGCTGAAAAGCCTATGGGACGGTTAGTGTAGCTCCAGAGAGCTACAACAACTGATTACATATGAGGTGCAAG
>JBARXI010000853.1:0-1666 GCA_049647275.1 Microcoleaceae cyanobacterium | reverse complement strand
GAAATATTGGCGCTGGATGGTAAGCAAGCTAAATTGAACAGATTTTTTGACAAAAAAGCCTTCTGGTCAATTTCTGACCACAAATAATGTGATTTACCGATCAAATGACGTTCAACTAGCTTCATACGTTAATTGTAGCTGATAACGACTCAATGGATAGATAACTGAAAAAAACTTACTCATTTTAGTTTTATAGCTATAGTTATGAGTAATTTTGATGAACTTTAGAGAAGTTTTCGCTTTCTGTATTTACCCCCTAAATTATTTTTATTCATGGGAATGGAAGTTTCAAAGTTCATGGAAATTATAAATTACTATACCAGTTTCTGGATGGTTATCTACGCTGACATAGCCAGTTTTGAGCATTTCCATGAACGTTTCTTGTACTTCTTCAAAGCTGGCTCCTGTTGCCATAACTCCTTGAGTCACAGATAACTTTCCGCCTTGGCCAGAAGCTGCTTTAAGTAAAGCAACCATTAATTGTTGACGAGTATGTGGAGCAGAAGCCTTCATGGCGATCGCTCCATTTGATTGATACAATGGCACTCCTTGGGATGAAATACCCAATTTGGCTCTGATTTTAATATTATGTTCTTCAATCATACTAGGAATTAAAAATAAATCCACCAGTTGGCCTATTCCGAATAAACCGCCAGTGAATAGCCATAGCAGACCTGTAACAATCTTGCCGTTGTAGAGACGATGGCATCCACCTAAGCCGAACAACCATGCAGCCCACAATAAATAACTATATCCTGTCTTATTCATGTAGTAGTAAAAATTACTGATTTTCTCAATCTACTGCTGCCCTGCTGAAATCGTTCTATACTCGTAATGGGCAATCAATATCAATATTTATTTTGATTGTAGTCCAACAACACTCAAAACTGCCATAGAAATTAATCTTTTAGAATAAAATAGTACGGAATGGCCCAAACAAACCACCAATGAAAAAATACTCACGCGCCTGACTAAGCCTTACTAATCAATACTTTTGACTTTTGAGAAGCATAAATCCATGACTTCGGGGAAGCCATACTAGGGTGTCGAGAAGTTCATAGTAGGTATAATAAAAGTTATACATAAATCTAGTCATATATAGTCAAACAATGTCAAATATCTTCGTTAATTTGTACAAAAGAGCTACTAAATATTTGACAAAATTTAATAACTATCGACCATTATGTTTAATGCTATAATCGGTATTGGCTGAAAATCAAAGGCTAAATAACCATAACAAAGATTCATAAATCCTCAAATCCTTTAGTAATTTTAACTCCTTGATTTATGAGATTAGTAGAGAGACATATTATTCAGAAAAATCATCGGTTTTATCCTGAAATTGACCGATTATGTTTCTTGTCTAAAAATCTCTATAACTATGCTAATTATTTAGTTCGTCAGTCTTGGATATTTGAAAAGAAAAATATATCCTACTATGACCTACAAAAAATACTTTCTACTCAAGCAGACTATCAAGCAATGCCAGCTAAAGTATCTCAACAAATCTTGATGATAATAGATAGAAACTGGAAAAGCTTTTTAGCAGCGAACAAAGTTTATCAACAGAACCAATCAAAGTTTAGAGCTTCGCCTCGTCTGCCTGGATATAAAAATAAAGTAACGGGAAGAAATATTGTAGTTTATACGATACAAGCCATCAGCA
>JBARXI010000852.1:0-2405 GCA_049647275.1 Microcoleaceae cyanobacterium | reverse complement strand
GTTGAAACATCTAAATATGGTGCGTTACGACTGATCGTTAAACCAATCTCACACCCAATAATTGTCAGCCGTCTAACGCACCCGACTAGATTGTTTCATCTGAAAATGTGTATTAGAAAATGGGTGGGTGGAGGATTGTAATGACCGGGTGATGAGGTGATTATCAAAAAGCCTAATGCACTATTTTAGGTAAAACGGTCCACTACTGGATTGACACAGGGGGATGGGGCGAGTTCATCTAAATTTAATGTTGAGCAATTAATTTAACGCGGAACCTGCCCCTACTATTGCAAAATTTTAGCTGTGTTACAGCACTACTGGAGTATCTGTTTTGAATTTGGTATAATTATTATGAACTTGTTGGAACATTGCACAGTTAAGTTAAGCATTTCTAAAAATCATGGAACAGGTTTTTTTGTTGTTCCAGGACTGATTCTTACCTGCGCTCATGTAGTAAAAAATGTCGGCGAACAGCTAATTAAAGTCCGCTGGCAACAGGAAAACAATTTTGCCGAAGCAAAAGTCGAGCAATCGTTCCCTGAGTTCGATCTGGCTTTGCTAAGGTTTAATCCAGCAAAAGAACAGAATTTGCCTTGCGTAGAGTTAGATGAAGATATCAAAATAGGTGACGAACTATATACTTTTGGTTATCCAGATGAAGATTTTGACAATGGTTGTCCGGTGACATTTAGTGCTGAAGGTTTTACTGGCGATAGACCTCCACTAATTAAGTTTAAGTCGGGTCAAGTGCGTCCCGGTATGAGCGGTTCAGCATTACTTAATCAGAGAACTGGCAAAGTTTGTGGAATTGTCAAATTTACTCGCGATCGCAAGTCCGATCTAGGTGGCGGTGCTATACCTACATCTGTAATTCTATCCCAGTTTACTGAACTGAGAAAATTTCATCAAACTGAGTCTAAAGGGGAACCTTCTGAACCACAAGATGGCTTTCTTTACGATGCCTATATTAGCTATGTGGATAAAGAACCGGATGTAACTTGGGTTTGGGAAACTTTAGTACCAAAATTAGAAGATGCTGAACTAAAAATTGCTACTCCAGAAGACGCAATTCTTGGTGTACCTCGTGTTGAAAATATTCAAAACATGGTTGAACAATCTAAACGTACTGTGCTTGTTTTATCAGATGCTTATCTAGAAGATAATTGGGCTGGTTTTGAAAACATATTGGGGCAAACCTTGGGACTTAAGGAAGGCAAGTATCGACTTATTCTCCTCAAAATTTCAGAATTTGATGATAAGCAGATACCTTCTCGTTTGGGAATATTCGACCCTGTAAAATTATTTGTTCATCCTCGTAGAGCAAAATCAGGATTGACTCGTTTAATAGAAGAGTTGCGATCGTCTTTACGAAAACGATGAAATTCTACATCAACAGCTAATACTACTCCAAAATAATTAACAGTTTTATGAATGAACCACCATCATCTTCCAAGTACGATATTTTTATATCTTACACAGAAGCAAATAAAGCTTGGGTCAAAGGATTTTTATTACCACCATTAGACAGTGCTAAAATCAAATATGTCGAACGAGAAAATTTTTCTCTTGGAGTACCTGAACTTAAAGAATTAGAACGATTTATCAAAGAAAGTAAGTATGTTTTACTGATTATTTCAGATGCTTATTTGACTGATAACTTTAATGAGTTTACTGATATTCTTGCTCAAAGCTATGGAATAGAAAATAAAACCTGGCCTGTAATTCCACTTTTTTTAGAGGAAGTTCAATTGCCTCCGACATTAAAAATGTTAACGTCTTTGGATGCTACTGATGAGAGTAAGTGGCAGACAATTGTGGAGCGTCTGTGCGAACAACTCAAGCGTCCTATACCTGAACCACCTCGAAAACCAGAGTGTCCTTATCCAGGGATGAAAACTTTTAATGAAGAGGATAGTAAAAACTTTTGGGGTCGTGACAAAGAAATTGATGCAATGATACGTCAACTGGATAATTATCCTTTTCTAGCGGTCATTGGTCGTTCAGGAAGTGGTAAATCTTCACTGGTTCGAGCAGGATTAATTCCTGCATTGAAAAAAAGTTCGCGCTTTCTGACTGGAGAATGGATAGTGAGAACTATGCGACCTGATATCAAACCTGTGACAACACTCAGAGAGATACTAGGAGGGAGTTTAGATGAATTAAGTGCAACTGTCAAGAGTTTTCTTGCTAGTCAACCTAATGCACAACGTTTTCTGCTTATTGTAGATCAATTTGAGGAAGTATTTACAATAGTAAAAGATGAAAAAATTCTCCAATATTTTCAACAAGTTTTATCCCAATTGATTCAAATTAAAAACTGCTATGTTGTGCTGACAATTAGAGCAGATTTTTATCATAATTTAATTGGTTTACAACCTCTTTGGAATGAAATTAAAGCCAATCGT
>JBARXI010000851.1:0-2484 GCA_049647275.1 Microcoleaceae cyanobacterium | reverse complement strand
TGGCTTTAGTTTGGCAACTAAAGGGTTTGCCCACTCCGCAGGCCATCCCGGTAGAGCTTACCGTTTGACTTCGTAAAATCGGATGGGAATATTCCTTCAAACCATCGTTCTATATTCTTGCTGGCCCAATTTTCTGCAACCTACTTATTCGTAGATTTCTGTTTCCGCTCTATTAAACTTACCCAAAGCTACCTAAATCTAGACTTAACTGGACATAAGTAGCTTTGGTGTTAACTTCCTGTTTCATCATGGTCTTAGAATGACTTCTAAGAGGTTTGTCCACTCTGCAGGCCATCCCGGTAGAGCTTACCGTTTGACTTCGTAAAATCGGATGGGAATATTCCTTCAAACCATCGTTCTATATTTTTACTAGCCTCAGACTATATGACATTCTTTAATCAAGATGAACAATTAAATATCCTTGGTAAAACCATTCTCGAAGCAACCAAGGCAGAATTTCCAGAGCTAGCTACTAATCAAATTGCCATAACTTGGCTAGTTTACCATGGCTCTAAAGTAAAAGATACCAAGAATGCTCGTGAGTTTTCGCAACAGCAAGTACGTGGTTGGAGCGAGCGCGGTGATGAATCTATTGAACCTGCTGGGATAGTTCACTTATTTTATCTGGTCGCTATCTGTGAGTGGCTAGAAAAAGGAATGGTTAAAACCTCACAAGAGTTAGAACGAGCTATCCGAGATCTGGTAATTTATTCCAGTAACGATGCTACGAGTCTAATTGTGGATGTTTTAACAGGAACTACCAGTGGTCCAGAATTATCGCCAGGACCTTTTCACACCTGGAAATATCAACGCAACTTTGTCAACCGTTATTTTCAGTCTCTTAAGTGGCCTGAGTTAAAAAGGATTAATGTGAATCAAAAAACATGGTGTGACGGCCCCTATGGTCGAGAGCGAATGTTTCAAGGACTACTGATGGAAAATCGCAACATACTAACTAGTCATAGTACAGCTCGTTTATTTCATAGTATTGTTGCTGGAGTCGCAGTATCTTCTCAAGCTTCACAGAAGATGATGGAATTACTGAAACAGAATTTGAACCAAGAAAATGTTAAGGACAGAGTGAAAAGCCAGCTAATAGGTTTTTTGGGTGAAAGTTTACCTGAGAATGCTCAGTTATGGTCAAAGAGTAGTTTGGATATTCAGGTACGTCATGATGCTGCATATATTGAATTACCAAATCTCCTGCCATATTTGTTAGTTGTATTTACAGAAGGTAGGAATATTAGTAAAAATGAGAATATATTACCTTACATATCCCAAAAATTTGTGGAGGCAATGAACATATTTTGACATCTTCTCGGTGCTTTATCACAGGAGACTTCTAGCAAAACTGGTGGTGGTGCAGCCGTAATGGTACAGGAAGGAGAGGAGTGTGGGAGTAGGGGAGAAATTAAAAAATATATATCCTCACCATTACGGCTGCAGGACGACCCCAAAACTAAGTCTTTCGGCATGAAAGGGAGGGGCTTGAGACCAAATTTATCGGTCAAATCTCAATTTACACAACTAGCCCCTCTGGTTGATAGTTTACTGAAACTACAGGTTTTTCAGCTTTCCCGAACCATACCTCTAGGTACTTTCATTATAGCAATGACTCCCCTTTAGGCCGTGGTTTTGGCTAGTTGATTTGTTGATAACGGAGAGGGAGGGATTCGAACCCTCGGTACGGGTTTCACCCGTACAACTCATTAGCAGTGAGCCGCTTTCGACCACTCAGCCACCTCTCCAGGGTAACAGTAAATAATACTAACAGATTGTTGGGAATTATGGCAAGTCTATTTCAAAATTAATTTTACTAGTAAAGCGTGGCGGAAATAACCCACCATTTAAAAAAGGTTAAAAAGCTGATTGTACAAGCTTTATTCCCTTCTACCTTCTTATAGTAGCCCATGAAATTGAAACCCAGAAACAAAAAACTAGTATTAAAGGCCAGAACAGAGTTAAGGAGAATTCTAGATTTTCTGATGAAACTTTTGTCCATCTTGACTCAAAAGTTATTAGTTTTTAGGTATTTAACTTTTGACTCACCCATTTCTTATGGAAGCCAACATCAGAGACTATCACTTTACCTAGCCCGCTTCTTTATTTTATCCAGCTAAAAAGAGGCTTTCTTGGTTGCTACAACTAAGTTCCTGAGCAACATTTTTGCCGATTGTTCATTGGTTAATTTTCATTTTAAGCCCAATCATCTGCCAATCACACCCTCATTTCTGGGTAGGATTTAGGTTAAGAACCAAAGATTAATTTTTCCTACTAAGTAGATCGGCATAATTAAACGACTAAATAGCAATCATTTTTGTTGTCTACTTTTTTGATTAATCTTATCTAATCAAATCTAAATATGCACACACACAATTATTGTTTTTGCGACTTTTTTTCTGCCATCTATAACAGCCATTACGTTCATCATATTCATCCTCAAACATTCTCCCAGATAATTAATTCATGAGTTTTTAATTGATG
>JBARXI010000850.1:0-12620 GCA_049647275.1 Microcoleaceae cyanobacterium | reverse complement strand
TTAAATTTTGTGATTGGAGGGTAAGCAAAAAGCAATGTTCGATATTGACCAAAGCAGACTTTTTGTTTGATTCCTTTGCCAGTTGGTATTATATCTGTATTGCTGGTTAGAGGTTTTAGCTGAGAGTGTTAGCCTAACCCCAAAATGTTAATTAATTGATAAACAGCAATATTCATCTAGGATTTTTTGCTTCATGTTCACAAAACAAGTAACTGATTCAGCCGCTTATAAGTGGTTTGACGAGCGCTTAGAAATTCAAGGCATATCTGACGACATCTCCAGTAAATATGTTCCTCCCCATGTAAACATTTTCTATTGTTTGGGTGGGATTACTCTGGTTTGTTTCCTGATCCAGTTTGCTACTGGATTTGCCATGACTTTCTACTACAAGCCTACAGTGACAGAAGCTCTAGCATCTGTTCAATATATTATGAATGAAGTCAACTTCGGTTGGTTAATTCGTTCCATCCACCGTTGGTCTGCCAGCATGATGGTGCTGATGATGATCCTCCATGTGTTCCGGGTTTATCTAACAGGTGGCTTTAAAAAGCCCCGCGAACTGACTTGGGTCACAGGGGTAGTCATGGCTGTAATTACTGTAAGCTTTGGTGTTACTGGTTACTCCCTACCTTGGGACCAAATTGGCTACTGGGCCGTAAAAATTGTTTCTGGCGTACCCGATGCAATTCCTTTGGTTGGTCCATTAATTGTGGAGTTAATGCGTGGTAGTACGAGTGTTGGTCAAGCAACTCTAACTCGCTTCTACAGTCTCCATACTTTTGTACTACCTTGGCTAATTGCGGTATTTATGCTACTGCATTTCTTAATGATTCGTAAGCAAGGTATCTCAGGACCTTTGTAAGTTAAGCTTTGATTAACTAGACTTTAGCTTTGACCTATAACGGAGAAAAGAACTATTATGTCAACTTTGAAAAAACCGGATCTGAGCGATCCAAGTTTAAGAGCTAAACTAGCCCAAGGTATGGGTCACAACTACTATGGTGAACCTGCTTGGCCTAACGACTTGCTCTATATATTCCCAGTGGTAATTGTCGGTACTTTTGCCCTATGTGTGGGTTTGGCTGTACTTGAGCCTGCGATGATTGGGGAGCCAGCAGATCCATTTGCTACTCCTCTGGAAATTCTACCAGAATGGTATTTTTGGCCTGTTTTCCAAATTCTGCGTACTGTACCTAATAAGTTATTGGGTATTGTGGCAATGGCTTCTATTCCTCTGGGTCTAATTTTGGTTCCTTTTATCGAAAATGTGAACAAGTTCCAAAATCCTTTCCGTCGCCCAGTAGCTACTGCTGTATTTTTGTTTGGTACTGCAGTGACTCTATGGTTGGGTATTGGTGCTACTTTACCAATTGAGAAATCTTTGACTTTTGGTCTATTCTAAGACTTTGATTTCTAGGATATTACACCCTTTGTAGATTTTTTTAATAAGTACATTTGTACTTGTCTAAATTCTCAAAGGGTGTAAATTTTTTGAGAGATTTTGTATAGGTAGACAAAATCTAAAAGAGATTATATCAGTGGAGATTTTTGTCCTTGAAATCAAAAAATTAGCCAAGCTAATGCAGGCAATATTTTTCTTTTAGCTGATAGCCGAGATGGTAATTGCTATATGTCGCTATAGTTATTTTATCAGTCTGTAATATGTAAATGTTAGTTAGTAAGTATTGTTTTTTTGATAATTTAAGTCATGTATAGTTAATTTTTCCAAGATTATCGACTTATGGAGCACCAAGAAGTAAATTATTACACAAGATGGGACGATTGCTCTGCCTGTACTTATATTATTAGCGGGCAAGATTTCCAGAAGATATTTTAGGATAATTGTTAAATTGGAAGTTCCTTAGTATAAATTTTTAATAATAATACATAGGGTTTTTATCTGAGTTGTAAACACAGTTGATTTTTAATTGAAAAAACCAGCAGGCAAGAGGGAAAAAAGATAAGGAGTTTGATTTGACAAGAAAAAAAGAACTCTCAGATTTACATATGATTTGGAAACAGTATATATAGTAAGTCAAAACTAGAACGTCTTAGATATGAGGTAGACTAATTTTTCTGATTTTCTATTCTCTGTTCCCTCAAACTAAAAATTTTGTACCTCAGCTTTTTTGGGAATTGCTATAGTAAGTCGAAACTATAACGTCTTAGATATTAGGTACAGTTATTTTTATTGTTTTCTATTCTCTGTTCCCTCAAACTAAGAATTTTATACCTGACGCTTTTTGGGAATTGCTATAGTAAGTCGAAACTATAACGTCTTAGATATTAGGGGTTCGATCTCGGTTGTAAACACACTTGACTTTTTACCGGAAAAAGCAACAGGCAAGGGACAAAACAGATAGGGGGTTTTATTTGACAAGAAAAAAAACTTCTAGGTTTACATATCATTTGGAAACACTATAGCTGATAATTGATATTAAAAATGCTCTAAAATAAATAAACTCTCAGAAAAAATATGAGTATAAAATTAACTAACAAAGTTGATAAAAAAAAAGGTAATTTGCTGATTTTCCTAGAAATTTTATCCTGTGAAGGTGGGATTCAATCTTATGTTAGAGATATTTTCCAGGCTTACCAATATTTGACAACTTCTGCAAAAATTTCTATATCTGGTTTGGAAGCGGATATATTACTGCTTAGGGATGCTCCAGAATGTGAAAATCCATATCAGTCCAGGAGTCTAAATTTCTATTACCTGAAAACTCAGCTTGCTTGGTTGGGGCGCTTGAAGTTGGCTACAATATTTTTGTGGTGCTTAGTGAAAAAACAACCCAAACAGGTTTTTTGTGGTCATATTAATTTAGCCCCATTAGTTCAAACTTTATGTATGCCTCTGAAAATTCCCTATAGTATTTTAACTTATGGCAAGGAAGTATGGGAGCCACTCCACAGTAAATATCAACAGGCATTAAAACAAGCTAGCAGTATTCTCACTATTAGTCGCTACAGTCGCGATCGCTCCTGTGAAAATAATCATTTAGACCCTCAAAAGTTTCAACTATTGCCTTGTATGGTAGATGGGGAGATTTTTACTCCAGGCCCAAAACCTGTAGATTTGATAGAGCGTTACGATCTTCAAGGGGCAAAAGTGTTAATGACTGTGGCCAGACTTTGGTCGGGAGACCCCTACAAAGGTGTGGATGTGACAATTAGAGCATTGCCTTTAATACTACAAAATTTTCCAGAAGTCAAATATTTAGTAATCGGGCGCGGAGACGATCGACCTCGGTTAGCAAAGTTGGCTCAAGATTTGGGAGTGGGGGAAAAAGTTGTATTTGCAGGATTTGTACCGACGGAGGATTTGGTTAAACATTATCAGGTGGCTGATGCTTATGTGATGCCTTCTCAAGAAGGATTTGGTATTGTTTATCTGGAGGCAATGGCCTGTGGAATACCGGTTTTATCGGGAGATGCGGATGGCTCGGCAGATCCTTTACAGGATGGAAAACTGGGATGGCGTGTACCTCACCGAGAGCCAGAAGCTGTAGCTAATGCTTGTATTGAAATGCTGAAAGGAGAGGATCGAAGATGCGATGGTCAATGGTTGCGAGAGGAAACTTTAAAAGTTTTTGGTAGGGTTGCTTTTACTGAAAGACTGAGACAACTTTTAGATTTGTGATTAGGATAGAAGAAGGACGGATATCTGAGGAGATAGTTAAGTGAATCAAGGCAACCCAAAAATATTTCAATTAAAGCTGGCCAGTATAGGTAATTGGCTAATCATCCTAGCTGTTGTTTGGTTGCTAGGATCTATTGGATTGGGATGGCTAGTTAATTCTATTTTAATACTAATTGGTTTTGTATTAATTACACCCGTAATTGCATTTATTGGTCTACGTTGGTGGTTAAATCGTAATTTAATTATAGATGAGTGTCCTGTTTGTAGTTATGAATTTACAGCTTTAAATAAGACGCAGTTTCAATGTCCTAATTGTGGGGAGCCTCTTAAAATTGAACAAGGTAATTTTAGTAGATTGACACCTCCAGGTACAATTGATGTGTCTGCTGTAGAGATTAATTCACGACAAATTGAAGACTAGAATTGAACCAATCGGCAATTTTTACGTTGATTGGTAAATCTAAAATTAAGAGGCAATTTGCTAATTTAATCATCAACTGTGATTAAAACTATTATATGTGGAATAATTAATATCCTGGTAGAGGGTTAGGGTTAGGGATTACTAAAAAAATTGTTAATTCAGACAATACTCAAGTTTTTACAGATAGTTAAAATTGGGGAAGGAAATACAATAATAGTTACATTAGCAATCAATAATTAACTGTTGATTCAGCAATAATAGTCGGTCTTTGACTAACAAAATATTGAATAAATTGATTAGCTATTAGCTAGAAGTAATTTACTATAAATTTCTACTTCAGCCTTTGATGCTTCGGTTACAGAATGAGGCAAAATATCATTAATTTGTTGAAGTGGGAAAAGCCAGGGAGCGCTCATTTCCATAAACAAAGCAATATCTGGATTTTCCTTTTTAATCATGGTAATAACTTATGAGTAAGTAGGTCATTTCAGTTATCAGTTATGAGTGAACAGTACCTCCTACTTAAGTAGGAGGCAAGAAAATACTAAAATACTGAACTTTCTTTCTTTCTTTTTTTATCCCCTTAAAAGGGGAGGCCCCAGACCTGATTTTTTGGTCAGGGTAATTCATGGAAAGCGGAGAATTCCGGAGGAAATTAGCCCGACTAGACATCTTAAAAAATAAAAATCAAGGTATAATTGTAAAGCCTAGGAAGCAATAACTGCCACCATAAACTAAAGAAGACAACCAGGAAAAAGCCCAAAAGTGAGTGCAAAATTGCGCCGTCGCACGGCGAATGTAAGAAGC
Organism: Microcoleaceae cyanobacterium; assembly: GCA_049647275.1. Classification (GTDB taxonomy): domain Bacteria; phylum Cyanobacteriota; class Cyanobacteriia; order Cyanobacteriales; family Microcoleaceae; genus JASJEE01. The sequence continues at coordinate 7,752 of JBARXI010000850.1, read as the reverse complement.
ACTCAAGAAAAAGAATATTTGTGGAACATGTGATTAGGTTGATAAAAATATTTGGGATAGCCAGAGAAAGGTAAGGTTCCCGTTTGCGCAGCATCCCGTAGGGAAAAATCAGATTAAAAGATAGTAATTATCAAAAAGTAATTCTAACAATATGTGGCTTAGTCAGACTAAGAATAGGCACATTAATTTTAGCATTAAATCTGAATAATTGAATCAAAAAAAAAGAAAGAAAGATGCAATAAAATATTGACTTATTAACAATAAATACCTGAAATACTTATAATGGCATATAATATGCCAAAAATGCTTGACAATTATAAAGAGGATTTAGTCAAGCGACAGAAAGACTTTGGGAATTTTTGGAGATGTCTACTGGAGTCAGGAGTTAGGAGGAATGGGGAAGAAAGAGGAGCTTGCAGGAAGAATAGTATGCTTGATTTTTCCCCCTAGGTTTGCTCAAAAAGCTCAAAATGTGAGGTTTTAGGAGCGAAAAGCTTGCACTTTTTTCACTCCTAAAAGATTAAGTATTTACAGATAAAGACTTTTAGAGTTAATCAGTAAGCTCTAATTAAACAGATTTGCCGATTTGAGATTAATCATAAGCAGCGAGGGAAATTTGAAGGCAAAATAGCTGTAGCAAGTAAACTTCCCAAAATAATTATGACTCGGTGACTCCTCAAGAGTCAAAATTAACTTGATTTATGAACAGGTAGTTATCCAACTAAAATGTCTCACCACAATCTTAAAATAATCCGCAGAGTTTTAATATTTTAATTTTAATTCTTAAAATATAAACTGTCAGTTTTCCCAATCAAGATTTTTAAACTAATGGCACGTTTGGCATTACTAAGCACATCCGATAAAACAGGTCTCACAGAATTAGCAAAAACTCTAGTCACAGAATTTGACTATGAAATAATTAGTAGCGGTGGCACTGCTAAAACTTTAAAAGAAGCAGGAATTCCTGTAAAAAAAGTCTCTGAATATACAGGATTTCCAGAAATTCTAGGTGGCAGAGTAAAAACCTTACATCCTCGCATTCATGGAGGTATATTAGCAAGACGCGACCTAACTCAAGATGTGGAAGAGTTAAATGCAAATAATATTCGCCCTATTGATTTAGTTGTAGTTAATTTATACCCGTTTGAACAAACAATTTCTCAGCCTGGAGTTACCCTAGCAGAAGCAATTGAAAAAATTGATATAGGCGGACCGGCAATGTTAAGAGCAGCAGCTAAAAACTTTGCCAACTTAACAGTTTTATGTAACCCTTCTCAATATAATCCTTATTTAGAAGAAATACGGAAAAATAACGGCGAAGTATCATTAGAATTTCGTCAGAAATCTGCATTAGCAGGGTTTAAACATACAGCAGTTTATGACCAGGCGATCGCTACTTATTTACAACATCAACAACCAACGTCTGAGCAAGAAAAAGAAACATTTTTCCTCTCTGGTAAAAAATTTCAATCTCTTCGTTATGGAGAAAATCCTCATCAATCTGCTACTTGGTATAAAAGCGGAATTACTGCTAGTGGATGGGCAGCAAGTACAATTTTGCAAGGTAAGGAATTAAGCTATAACAATTTGGTGGATTTAGAGGCAGCAAGACGGATTATTACAGAATTTAATGATGCTCCAACTGTGGCAATTCTTAAACATACAAATCCTTGTGGAATTGCAGTTGCTGAAACTCTTTGTGAAGCGTATGAAAAAGCTTTTGCGGGAGATTCGATTTCTGCTTTTGGTGGAATTGTTGCTTTAAATAAGTCTATTGATGCTGCTACTGCAAAGGCGATGACTAAGACATTTTTAGAATGTATAGTTGCTCCTGGATGCGAAGCAGAAGCTAAGGAAATTTTCAAGTCTAAATCTAAATTAAGGGTGTTAATTTCACCGGATTTAAAACAGGGTTCGCCGGAAACTATAAAAGTAATTGCTGGTGGTTTTCTTGTACAAGATGCTGATGATGCAGTTGAGAATTCAAGCGAGTGGAAAATTGTCACAGAAAAACAACCCACTCCAGAGCAAATGGAAGAATTAATGTTTGCTTGGAAGGTGGTAAAGCACGTTAAGTCTAATGCAATTGTAGTAACTAAAAATCGCGCTACTGCCGGTATTGGTGCGGGTCAAATGAATCGTGTTGGGGCGGTAAAAATAGCTTTGGAGCAAGCAGGAGAAAAAGCTAATGGGGCAGTATTAGCTAGTGATGCTTTTTTCCCTTTTGATGATTCAGTGCGTAGTGCAGCAGCAGCAGGAATAACTGCGATTATTCAACCTGGAGGAAGTTTGCGAGATAAAGATTCTATTGCTGCTGCAAATGAATTAGGTTTGGTGATGATATTAACTGGAATGCGTCACTTTTTGCATTAATTTTTTACTATAGCAATCTTATTAAAGTTATAATTTTTGCTTGGGCTAGGTATTATACTAGTTCAATCCAATAATAGGAGTAGGGGGAATTCATGAATTTCTTCTACTCCTAGCACCATCTTAACCATTCGTAGGAAACTTTTTTTTCAATTGATATTAGGTAGTAAGTATAATTCTCAAATAAAGACACCGAAGTTTATCATCAATTTTTCATAAGTGATTTAGTATGATTTAGTAGGATTTTTATATTACATTAGTCATAATCAGGGAAAATATAGATAAATATAGTGTTTCCAAATGAGATGTCTACTTAGAAGTTTTTTTTGTTGTCAAATAAAACTCCGTATTTATTTTACCGAATAATTAAGGTTTAAAGCCTCTCCTTTAAAGGAGAAAGCGGTCGTTCACGTAGTGTCCCGTAGGGTGGGATGGCGATCTTCGGAGCGGCTCTGCATTCTTCGGGTCTCCTCGCCATATCCAATCGACCAAGAGACAAGAAAGAATTTTCATGATTAGTCAATCCAATCCGTTTCAAGGAGAGGTAATTGTTAATTATTAATTATTAATTATTAACTCTAGCTTTTTCCCTCCTGCCTTTTGCTTTTTCCAACAAGAAGTGTGTTTACATCTCATTGAAAAATACTATATATAGCATTTTTCAATGAGATTTAAAATATTTGCTCTACTGCCAAAGCTACCAATTAGATATTTAAAAATTTTAGGTGTGGGGTATTTGATTATTAATGTTTGTACCTCATATACCTGAAATCTGCTAGGTAGTGGTAAACAAGTAATGATTAGTCAGTTTACCTTCCGAAAATGAAAGAATTTTACCAGACAATATCCTTACATCTTTAGGAGCATCCTCTGGTGTATATAGTGTTTCCAAATCAGATGTAAACCTAAGAGTTATTTTTTTCTTGAAAAATAAAACTCCGTATCTATTTTCCCCCTTGCCTTTTGCTTTTTCCGGGAAAAAGTGTGTTTACAACCAAGATAAAAACTCTATATATAATTGCTATATAATCTTTCCCTTTGATAGCTGAAATAGAATCAGAATCTTTCCTGCCAATAAAAAAATTACTAAAACTAGGTTGAACTGTTGAATATATTAAGTTTCACCTAGTACTAGCAATTAGATTTTTATAAGTTTTCATGTACAAGCAATACCATATATGCCCATCTGTGTTGTGCTATTTTTCTCAGTAACTCTGTTTGAAAGTTCTGATATAATCAAAATATTCTCATTCTTAACCAAACCTATTACCTCTAATTTTTGGCGTAAATTATGACATTTACCCCACCACAAAATCAACCGCAAGAAGTCAAAGTAAAACTTCTGTTAATGGGAGGGCATGAATATACTATTTATCTCAAATCTGATGCCCCATTACTCCAACTTTTAGCTAAAACATTATTATCTAAGCATCAAAAAACAGAAAATTCGACCTTATTTCAAATTCCCATTGCAGAAGGTCATTCAGCTTTATGTTTTCCGAGCGAACATTTGGTGGGAATGGTAACAGAGCCACCATTATATTTACAGCCCCAAGATGCTCAAATTAATGTCAAAACTACTCCTGCTCCTGCTCCTAAAACTGACCCTTTAATTTCCCGTTATTTACTAATAGAAAATTTCCTCACAGATGCTCAAAACCAACAACTCTTGAATTATGCTTTGCAAAGAAAATCAGATTTTGTACAGACAAGTACATCAACTAAAGCAGAAAATTATCGTAGTTCTTTAGTATTACATTCTTTCCCCAAATTCCGAGAAGTTATAGTTAACAGAATTAAAGAAACTTTTCCTAATGTATTAACTAAATTAGATATTTCTTCATTTTCAATTGCAGATATTGAAAGTCAGTTAACTGTTCACAACGACAATAATTTCTATAAACTTCATAATGATAACGGGTCTCCTGATACTGCTACGAGAGTTCTGACTTATGTTTACTATTTTTATCAAAAACCTAAAGCATTTACTGGAGGAAAATTAATAATTTATGATAGTCAAATTAAGGGTAAATACTATGTCAAAGCTGACACATTCAAAACAGTTGAGCCTAAAAATAATAGTATTGTATTTTTCCTGAGTCGTTATATGCACGAAGTTTTGCCAGTAAATTGCCCCTCTAAAACTTTTGCAGATAGTCGCTTTACTATTAATGGTTGGATACGTCGCACTGATTAATTCTCTTCCAGTTTATCTATGAATATAAAAGTCAAAATTTTGTTGCCTGAAGGTGGCGATCGCACGATTTATCTAGATTTAAATTATCCTAATTTTCAACACCTTAAAAAAACCTTTTGAGCGGGAAACCAAAAGTTCGATGTTGCTGGTAACAAAGATGATTAATTTTTTACTATTTTTTTACTATTTCTGCGGAAAAAATAATGGGTATTGAAACACAACCTCCTATATTTTGGTCAACCGTTCAAAATCATCAAGAAGAGATTTGGTCAGCCAAGTATATACAAATTGACAATTTTATCTCCCAAGCTGAAAATAAAAAAATCCTCAAATCAGTTATTGCTCAAGAATCAAAATTTATCCCGACAAAACATGGTGGTAAATCTGATTTAGAAACAAGGCACTCGAAAGTGTTGCCATTATCTATAAATGATTGTGAATATATAAGTAAAAAAATTGACGTTTTGCTTCCAGACATTCTGTCAAAATTAGGAGTTTCTAGATTCTCCCTTGAGAAAATTGAAGGGCAAGTTACAGCTCATAATGACGGACATTTTTACAGAATTCACCGAGATAATGGTAATATTAATCTGGCTTCCAGAAAATTAACTTATGTCTATTATTTTCATCGGCAACCAAAATGTTTTCTTGGCGGAGAATTAATTTTATATGACTATAAAAAAGATGCCGGAATTTATATTCAAGCTGAAACATTTAAAACTATTAAACGGCGTAACAATAGTATTGTATTTTTTTTGAGTGATTTTATGCACGAAGTTTTACCTGTAGTTTGCCCTTCTCAAGCTTTTGTAGATAGTCGCTTTACTATTAACGGTTGGATTCATCAACCTAATTTGCAAAAGTGAAAATTAAAAAATTTGAAAAAAATCAAAGTACTGTAATACCAAATTAGAGCAGTTTTCGAGTCTTGGAGGTACAATAATTTACTACTTGAGGCAATAGGCAACAGGCAACAGAGATCAAGAGATTAATTTTAAACTATACCTCACTATCCTCAAAAGTACTGTAATATAAAGTTGCATATAATTAAAATGTAAAAAAGAATTGACCTAAGAAAACGAAAAATAAGGACTGATGAATGAAGATATTTCATAATTCTGTGCAGCCTCACATAAAATTACTATAACTCTCTATGTCAACTTCTACTATTTATTCTTAATACTGCAACTAATTCCCCCATTTTTAAGGGCAAGGCTGTTTCATGTTTCTAAAAAATAAGTAGTCAAACAAAATTAATTGTATGTTTGATGGTCAGGTTAAATAGGTAGTACAAATAATTTTTAGATCCATTGCTTAATCACACAAGTATATTTTTTATTCTCTACTCCCTGCTCCCTGCCCTTTACTCCCTACTTAAAAATGTTAAATTAATGCTTTCCCAGGTACTTAAATGGTGAGATAGGGTGGTGGAGATATGGGGATAATTTTATGAAAATAGTCAGGAAAATCGGCAAATGTCTCCAACAATCATTTTAATAATTTAATGAGTTGCTAGTTAGATGAGTTGCTAGTTATTTGAGTTAATTTCACCAGAATAAATAGCCATTGCCCACCCTACAACTTATTCAAGCCAAACCAGAGCGGTTAAATCAAATATTTTAAATTCCAATTAATCATTATAATTCATCATTATGTTTTTACAGTAAAGATATTGTTAGACTCAAAATATATCCACCACTTCCAGAAATAAATATGCTCAGAGAAAAACAAACTTCAAGTATGATTAAATCAAAATGTGTGAAGATTCAACAATTTTTAACTCAGGCAGAAAATCAAAAAATTCTTGAATCTGTAATTAAACTAGAACCCTATTTTGAAAAGAGTGTTACAAGTTTAAATGACCCTGATTTTAGGAGGTCAATGGTACTCCATTTAGCTCCTATTTCTAAGGCAACAATTAGTCAGAGAATTAAATTAGTTTTACCTCAAGTTTTATCGAAACTTGAAAAACAATTATTTCCCATCCGTCAAATCGAAGCACAAATAACAGCTCATAATCATGGTCATTATTATCATGCTCACAATGATAATGGAATGCCTGAAGTTGCTAGAAGAGAAATTACTTATGTTTACTATTTCTATCGACAACCTAAACAATTTTCTGGTGGAGAGCTGGTGCTATATGATGAAAAAATGGAAAATGATGAGTATGTAAAAGCCGATTCATTTAAAATAGTTGAGCCGACAAATAATAGTCTTATTTTCTTTCCTAGTCACTACTGGCATGAAGTTTTACCAGTAAATTGCCCTTCTGAAGCTTTTGCAGATAGTCGCTTTACTATTAATGGTTGGGTGTGGAAAAGTTAAGAATATTTCGGGTGTCTTATGGTGCTGGTTAATTTTCTTCATTTTGATGTTTTGCTCTTATGCGCCGTAAGGCAGCAAAGAAAGTTTTATCTTTGCTGAGTATAGAAACAAAAAAAAGTTCAGAATTTCCATAAAAATGATTGAAGTATAAATCTGAGAAAAAGCATAATTTTTTGATTTATATTGCTAGGCATATCCAGACAAGTCAAATGCTATCTTTATTTGGTTTAATTGAATTTAGGTATGATCGGGGCTATTTCATTCTAAACTGTGCCATGTTATGTATTTACGAAAATACGTTATTAATAGCTCCCGATAATTTATCTTTCCCTATCTCAAAGTAAAAAGTAAATAAATTCATTGCTAAAATCTAGAATGAAATGACCCGGAGGTATTATACATCCATCTACATTTTTCTGAGTTGACGTTAAACAGATTGACTATAGCAATCTCGTAACTTGACTACTATGCCAAAAATTGTCACGGGGAGTAATGATTGGGTAAACCAAAATTAATTTCTTTCTGTACTCTCCTCACAATGACTGATAACTGATAACTGAAATGACAGTCATGGGCAACAGAGCTAGTAGTCTGTTAACTTTGAAATGATAGATAGATTTAGGCAAAACTTCTGGGTCTGAAGTTTTCGGTTTGAGGTTTTTAACTACACATTTAGGTTTGCCTGGTAAATTTCCATCTTCGGTTAGGTAGGTATCTCCGAATCTTCTACTTCCTATAGCGTGTCATCAATTAAGGAGGTTGACAAAAGGGATATTGTATGTTATGGGGCGATGGCGCTCGCTATGCCAATAAAATGACTGAGGCTACCAAATAAATTCCTCCCAGAAAGTTTACGG
>JBARXI010000849.1:0-2191 GCA_049647275.1 Microcoleaceae cyanobacterium | reverse complement strand
CCTTACACCTCGGCTATAATGGGGAAGTTTGCCTAAATATTTTAATTTTTAGTTAGGGTTTACCTATCTAATCTAAAAGCATTGACATATAAAGACTTTAGGCTTTTTGGGGTCGAAAAAAGTGCCTGGTATCACCTCTAAAACGCTCAAAAATTTAGTATTTTAGGCAAGAGTTGAGCAGAACAGTCTTGGGACAATTTTTCCTCCTAACTCCTCGCTCATTCCCATTTCTCCTGTCTCCTGTCTCCTACCCCAGCAAAAAGACTTTCCATAAGCAAACCCTAGTTAACTATTTAGTTTTGGGTTGTATCCAAACTTTCATTCCCTCTACTCTCAGAGATTGGTTGCGAGTACCACAATATTCACCATTTGGATAAACTGGCAAATCTCCCCTATTTTGAACATGAGCTGTGTAAAATACATCATAATTATTAGCTTGAGGGCCTGTGAGCCGAATTGCAAATCCCTCTAATCTACGGGCTTTGCCACGTTCGCCAGCTAATGTTCCTGCTTCTAACCAAGGAGTATCGCCAATTCCAGAAATATGCGCCATATATTCAAGATTTAACCCAGCGACAGGAGGCTCTATATTAATTTCAAAACCTTCTACGCGAAAACCTTGACCGCGAGTACCTGCATATTCCTGAGCACCAAAAACGCGATCGCCAATATTCTGTATATGAACTAGCACTTTTAATCCTACAGAAATTCCTGGTTTCTGATTAACTAAACTTCTAGAAGTTGTGGTGTCTCTAAATATTATGTTTGGTTTGTTCATTGTGGAAGAATTTTTAGATGGCTCCACACCAGGAACAATAATAATTTCATCTAGAGGTTGTGAAGGTGTAGGGTCTTCTAAAATCATCACATCTGGATCGTCAATATTTATTTGATTGGGTTCTCCACCACCAGAGGGTACTACTATTAGAGGGGGGAGAGTTTCAGTATTTGATTTTGGTGTATCAACTGGCTGAGTAACAGACTTTTGAGATTTATCAAGTTCCTCAAGTGCAGGTAATTTTATTCCAGATGCTTTTTGTGGGGGGTTTTCTGGTAACGAGGTCTTTGAAATAGTTAGTTTTCCTCTTGATATAGCTACAATCAGTTTTTTTCCAAAGGCATTAGTCACTTTTTCTTCTAAAGTTAACCATTGCTCATCATCTAAATTTTGTCTTTGTTGAACGAGTTTTAACAATGCTGAGAGTGGATGTGTGCCTTCTATTAAGCCTTCAGCTCCAGGAGGTAATTTTGTGGAGTTCGAGTTAGAAATTAATTGATATAGTTCTGTTGCTTGTGCTTTAACTATTTGTAAAGGAGGAAAATCTGTTTGTTCTTGGTGAGCGATCGCCAAAACCCGATCGAGAATAGATAAGGCTTGTTGATGAGTTGGTGATTCTATTTTTGATGTATTTGATGTAACGGCTTTGATTAAGTTTTCTAAGTCTGGGAAGGAAACTATTACCCCTATGTAAATTTGAGATAATTTTGCTAATTTTATAGCTTCGTTTTTAAGGTCAGCAAAACTTTTAGAGTAGGCCATCAGTTCTTGTATTAGGCTTTCTGAGGGAGGAGTGCCTACGTTTTGTAGTTCTTTGGCTGCTAGAGATAGGCGAATTCCTAGATTAGGAAAACTTTCTGATAGGGATGCTAGTTTTTTAAGCAGGTTTTGATGGGTTAGTTCCATGTTTTTCTTGGTGATGGTAGTTTGAGCGGTTTAGGGACTTGCGTTTAAATAGAGTACCGATTAAAGTAGGGTGGGCAAAACTAACAGATCGACTCAATTAAAAATCCTGAAAGAATATTTTGCCCACCGAGAAGAGCTAGTCTTTGGTACATTATTTTTTTGCTAATCCCTTATTGCTATCTATCTGGCTAATGAGCTGGATATTTTAGCAAGTATGTTTGACACAGCCGGAGCTTTCTATTGATATTATGGATATTTAAGTAATTTTACCAGGCAATTACCAGACTATTTTTAGATAATCTGTTAAAATATTTTAATGTTTTTTAATAAATTTAATAAACATTAAAATATTTGATTAATTGTTTTGATGTGGTGGGGTGTTATATATAGCAATCCTAAATGATTTGTGAAAAATTTAGATGTATTTATTTTGTCTTCTACCTACCACCTAATACCTAACACCTACCACCTACCACCACCAAAAATTTATAACTGAAATAGGATTGC
>JBARXI010000848.1:0-2658 GCA_049647275.1 Microcoleaceae cyanobacterium | reverse complement strand
TTACAGCAAATTCAATGGATGGTGGAGCGTGTCGGTCTGAAAATATTGGATGTAAGTTTGAATTTTGTTAATGGCGGTAGTTTTAGAATTACAGCAGCACATAAGGATAATCCACTGACTCCTAACAGTAAAGTTATCAACAAAATGCTAGATGAGGAAGAGCCACTAAAAACTATGGCACCTTTTGAAAGATTTAGCAATCGAATTATTCAACATCGGGATGAGGTACGAGCATTTTTCGATACGATGCGATCGTCTGGCAAAAAAGTCTATGGCTATGGAGCTTCGACTAAGGGAAATATTGTTTTGAATTATTGCGGCATTACGCCACAAGATTTGATAGCTATTAGCGATTTGCAACCTCAAAAAGATGGTTTAGTTACGCCTGGCTCTCGCATTCCAATTGTAAGTCACGACAAATTACGAAAAGCACATCCAGATTACGCTCTGGTGTTGATTTGGCATTTGCGCCGGGAAGTAATTGAGGATGAGATTAACTACTTGGAAAAAGGCGGGAAATTGGTATTCGATTTACCGCGTCCCCATACTGTTAATTTGGAAAACTATCAGCATTATTTGAATGCTTCCTTTGAAGACCTAGCTTTTTCTCTGTAAAACATAACGGCAACATATTTAATGAGGATTTAACCATGAAAATAAACGTTAATTATAGAAACTCTTGCCGAGTTTGTCAATCCAAAAATTTGCATAAAATATTCTCATTTCCCGATATGCCTCTGCACGATCGCTTTGTCAGTGCTGAGGATATCGGGAACGAGTTTGGAACCGATTTGGATATCTACTTTTGCCTAGATTGTTACACAGTTCAGACTCAACACGATGTAGATTTAGAAGCGTACTACGAGGATTATCAATATTCTGTAGGATATTCTCAAACTGCAAGAAACTTTAGGCAAGTTTTAGCGAATTCTTTAATTAGTAAGTATTTTCCCAACTCCAAAAAATTGAGGGTTTTAGAAGTAGGTTCTGGGGATGGCAGTCAACTAATACCATTCAAAGAAATGGGGTATGATGTTCTTGGATACGAGCCCTCCTCTTCTGCAGCAAATCTGGCGATCGAACGTGGTATTCCCACAATTAAAGGATTTTTCAATCAGAAATCGGTTAGCGAGCTACCAAAAGAGCTGGTGGGCAATGTAGATATTATTTTAACATCGTACACGTTCGACCATCTACCCGAACCGATGGAATTTTTACAGGCTAGCAAGCTAATGTTGAATCCCAAGCAAGGGCTTTTGGTTACAGAAGTCCATGACATAGAAATGATTTTTTCAAAAAAAGAGCCTGGTTTATTTCAGCACGAACATTCCATTTACTTAAATAAATCGACTGTTCAATCGATGCTGGCAAGGGAGGGTTATGATACGATAGATTTCGATCTCGTTCCAGAGTCAGTTACAAGGGCGAATTCTTTGCTTTTTGTCTCCACCTTGAATAATTCAATTTTTTCTGCTGGTAAATTACCTCCAATAGATCTGCCTGAGTTTAGAGATTTAGATTTCTATAAACAGCAAAAAGATGATTTTTATCGAGGCATACATAACTTAGAAGTTTTCTTGGAAAAATTGATTCTGGAAGGAAAAAAAGTTGCCGGTTATGGTGCTGGACCGCGAGGTGTTTTAACGTTAATACTAATGAATAATGGAGATAAAATCGAGTACCTGATTGATAAAAATCCTCAAGGTACTGGCATCTACGCTCCTAAGTCTGGCGTACCTGTTTTTGGGTTAGATAAACTCAAAGAATCACCAGTAGATGAGGTTATTGTTTTCTGTTTTGGATATATGAAAGAAGTTGTTGAAGATTTAAAAGTTTTGGGTTATTCTCCCGATCGGTTACACTCTATGATTGATATTACTGGAGGTAAAATAGTTAGATAATTGTTAGATTGTATTTTCTGCTTGTAATCGTAAAGAAGTCTGAATCAGTCAAATACTTCATACTTCAAAAAACACTGACTCATTTTTTAACCTCCCTCAAGTATTGTAGTAATTACTTTTTTCAATTTATCTATATTCATTTCCAAGCCATTGAGCGTTTTGTTGCAATATAGTGGGTAAAAATTATGCTCACCTAGTACACATGCAGGATAGTAATAACTATCAACAAGGTAAAAATTAGGTAATATCTCGACAATAGTGGTGTTTGGATGACACATAAGAATGCTGCTCAACCCTGCGCCAATAGTACCAACTAAAACAGAAGTGTGGTGCATCAACATCGCTTTCTCCTCAAAACTCAACCTTTCGGCATAAACAATAGAAAATCCCAAACTCGCCATCAACTCCTCTACTTCTACCTCGTTGGCCATCGGCCTGCGATGAGAATACCTTCTGGAAATATACACATAACGAGCGCGATATTCTGAAGGTATATCCGCACGCTTTGCCACGATTGATTCTCTCAAATTTCTGTAAAAATCTACCATCTCTACATCCCATTGATACCGACCAATCATAAAGTATTTAAACTTCTGCTCTTGCTTCACCAAAATTTTCTCTTTTGGTATGTTCAAATGACTAAAAATTTCCCAGTGACTATCCGTAATGTGGGGAACGAATATTTTGCACGATAAATTCAGCTTTTGGTAGAGAATTAAGCTAGGAATTTGGTCGAACAGTAAATGACCGTAGTTCT
>JBARXI010000847.1:0-14887 GCA_049647275.1 Microcoleaceae cyanobacterium | reverse complement strand
AAACTTTCTGGGAGGAATTTATTTGGTAGCCTCAGTCATTTTATTGGCATAGCGAGCGCCATCGCCCCATAACATACAATATCCCTTTTGTCAACCTCCTTAATTGATGACACGCTATAGCTATTTTAAACAATTAATCATTAATAATTACCTTTCCTGAAAAACTGATAGGATTAGCGAACAGGATTTTTTTCTTTATTTCTTCAAATAAGAAGAGGCCTTAAACCTTAATTATTCGGTAAATCAACCTTTTTTCATGTCTGTTTCACATACTTCTGTTTCCCGATTCCAAATTCTCTGTTCCCTGACTACAGCAATATTTTATGAAAGTAGTATAAGAAGTAAAAATTTATCAAAATAATTGGGTCTAAAACCCCGCCTTGATTGGCGAAATATTTTGGGAGGGTTGCTCAAAATCCCAGTTACAAAAATAACTTCTGTACGTCGCCAATCCGACGGTTCCCCTATCTGACTTCGTTAAAGGTTGTTTGATTAATCGGTAAAATGTAGGATGAAATCTTGAACAGATGAGGACTTGTCATTACACAAAAAAACTATTGTTTAAATCAGTTCCTGACCAGAGAAATTATGATAACTGTTTATACAGATTAAATCTGGTTTGAAGTTTAGAGATAAGAGATATTTTAGCAATAGCTTGGATCTCAATCTATTAACAAACGTCAAAATGATTAGGCGAGTTTGCATCAAAAAAAAATAGGTTTTCAATCTTTCAAGTTTTTACTCAGGGAAAAATTACAATAAACAACTTACCAAGTGCGGTAAACCAGATATATCTATAATATACGAACATTGAATAGTCGCCGATGATAGTTTTTTAAAAAGATAAATTTTAGTAGGTTAAGTATAGACAAAATGACTATTGAAGTTTGGATGGGAAAAAATTTTGATACATCCTATGAACGAGAAGCTGTAGGAAGATTTTTGGATGATATAAAGTTTCGCTTTGGTAATGAAGAGAAACTCCATTTAGTTTTAATGGATTATTATATTGAAAATCGTCAGATTGATTTAACAGTCCTCAAAAATGATGCGATTATTCCTATTGAATTAAAAGAATGCCATGAACCATTTCTAGCCTCTGAGAATGGTAATTGGTGTACGCCAAGTGGGCATATTGGTAGTAAAGATAGAAATTGATTTCAACAGGTTTATGAATATCGGATTAAATGATTTAACTTGCTAGAAAAAAACAAATATCAGTTTCGTTGCTTAGGTAATGTCCTAGACAATAAACCATTTTGGTATTCAACTTGCATTGTTGCTATTAGTCCTTCACTTCATCCAAACACCACAAATAAAATTTCTAGTAATAGTTGGTGGTTTAAGCTATGTGGTATTGATAAATTGCCTAGAATAATAGAATGTCAAACTAATAGGTATATGAATTTTTCAGATGATGAACTTAGAAATTTAGCTTCTGAGTTATTATCGCTGAAACAAAAATCTCATAAGACTAGAAAAAATATCACAGAGTGGGAAAATAAACTCAAAGAACGAGAAGAAAGACTGGAAAAGCGGGAACTGGAAATTAAGCAAAAAGAAAAAGAACTGGCAAAACGAAAAGAGGAGCTTAGATATCAAGAAGCAGCACTTAAAAAGTGGGCAGATGAACTCCAGAAAGCAAGAGAAAGTATTTAAGTAAAAAATAGTTTTTTTGATAAGAGATGTATAGATTAGGATTTAGTCTCCCACAATAATCGCTCATACTTTTCTTATGACAACAATCAGTAGAGTGGGAAAACTCTCACCTACTATTTTTCGGCATTATTCCTAAATATTGGCAAAACTATCTAATTTTTTGCTCTGACAAAATCTGTGGATGAAATGAGGGATAACTTCTACTTCCTGAGTCGGAAAAAGTTAGTAGAGTGGGAAAACTCTTGCCTAGTATTTTTCTGAGTTGATGGTAAATATTGGCAAATTATCGGATTTTTTTTTTCTCTGACAAAATCTGTGGATGAGATGAGAATTTTCTCCAACTCCCCCTCGTCACAAAAAAATAGTAGAACGAGCAAAACCCGCCCTACTATTCATGCAATTAAAATCTACCTTTTAGTAAATTTTTCTGCCAAAAAATCTGTCAATTAAACCTTAGCCTCTTCCTTAACCAACTTATCCCAACCTAAGTCTTTTAAAGCATGATTTCGACGTAACGGACGAGTCACCAACTCCAGAATATCACGAGCATTTGTAAACCCATGAATCTGAGCAAAAGTAAACTCAACAGACCACTTAGTATTAATTCCTCGCGCCTCCAAAGGATTAGCATGAGCCATACCAGTAATTACCAAATCTGGCTTCAATTCATAAATCCTTTGAATCTGATTATAATTATCAGGTTTCTCAATAATCTTAGGCAAAGGCGCACCCATTTCCTGACAAGTTTTTTCCAACATTTCCAACTCAGCCTTTTGATATCTTTTATCCATATAAGGAATACCAATTTCTGAGCAAGTCATGCCACAACGTATCAAGAAACGAGCTAAAGAAATCTCCAGCAAATTATCACCCATAAAGAAAACAGACTTACCACGAATTAACTGGATATAGTCTTCCAAATTCTCCCAAATTTGCTTTTCTCGTTCTGCTAACCCTTTGGGTTCAATGCCAAAAACAGAACAAATCTTCTCAATCCAAGCCCTACTTCCATCCGGTCCAATGGGGAATGGCGCACCAATTAATTTACACTTACGACGGCGCATTAAAGTAGTAGCAGTACGACTCAAGAAAGGATTTAAACCTGAAACATAATATCCCTCTTCAATTACTGGTAATTCTGTGTAACGTTTAGCAGGCAACCAACCAGAAACCTTAATTCCTTGCTTCTTCAATTCTAGAGTTAACTGAGTTACAACTGGGTCTGGTAAAGAACCAAATAAAACCAAAGGTGGATGCTCAACATACTCAGATTCTTCCGCAGCAACTTCCTCTTTTTTCTTGCCAAAACTTAATAGTTTTTGTATCCCACTTCGTTCTTCTTTTTCTGCTTCTAAACCTTGTTTAGGACAACGAGCTGCCATAGCTGCCAAAACAGTATCTTCCCCTTGAGTAAAGGCATAATCCAAACCATTAGCACGAGCAACCACAATCGGAATTCCAATGTCTGACTCTAATTTAGGAGCCAAACCTTCCAAATCCATTTTGATAATTTCAGTCGTACAAGTGCCAATCCAAACTATCACACTAGGATTGCGATCGCGCTTAATTTGTAAACATAAACGCTTCAACTCATCATAATCATTTAACTTAGCTGAAATATCACCTTCTTCCAACTCAGCCATTGCATAACGAGGTTCAGCAAAAATCATTACTCCCATCGCATTTTGTAAAAAATAACCACAAGTCTTAGTACCAATTACTAAAAAGAAGCTATCCTCAATTTTTTGATAAAGCCAAGCTACACAACTAATCGGACAAAAAGTATGATAATTACCAGTTTCACATTCAAAAGTTAAACTTTCAGTTTGAACAGTATTAGTCATAAAAGAATACTCCTATTTATCAACATTTTTTAGGGAGAATCAATGCTGATGCAAATAAAAAAACTTTGAATTTGACATAGCATTGACAAATTATACTTTTCGTGATACATCTACAGTAAAAAAAATCCTGATTGGATGCTAATACCATCTCAGCCAGCACAGATATAGAACTCTAGTCAATTGGTTTAGTTTTTAGCCTCTAGATTGAGTAAAGGCCCAAATCACACGATACGCTATAAAACCAAGCAGTAAATATTTCTGATGCTTAACCCAATAAACCTTCAAGATCATCATCAGAAGACTTTTTGTCTCCTGCTAAAGAATCCAGATCGGCGTCATCAAAATCTAGGTCTCCTCCCTCTAGATCGAGATCCAAATCTCCTAAATCATCAGAAGACAAATCATCAAATGGATTATCATCTCCCAGTTCACTAAGTTCTATATCACTAATATCGTCTGAAGAGGTATCACCTAATACATCATCACCACCAAGATCGTCAAGACCAGACTCATCGAAATCATTAGAAGTCTCCTCAAATGGATCGGGTATATCTTCTGCGATAAAATCCGAGCTACTTTTGCCCAAGTCATAATCAGAAGTTTCCTCTTCCATATCACCGAGGTCAATATCGCTCAAATCTGTATCAGAATCTTCCCCAATATCAGTAAATCCTCCTAGGTCATCTTCACTGTCTGTGGCATCTAATTCCAGTCCTAAATCCAAATCTTCATCAGCCTCGGATCCTGACTCCATTTCTAGATCCAGGTCATCCACAGCTTCTGGTTCTAAGTCCATTCCTAAGTCCAGGTCATCCACAGCTTCTGGTTCTAAGTCCATTCCTAAGTCCAGGTCATCCACAGCTTCTGGTTCTAAGTCCATTCCTAGATCCAGTTCATCCACAGCTTCTGGTTCTGACTCCATTCCTAGATCCAAATCTTCATCAGCCTCGGATTCTGACTCCATTTCTAGATCCAGGTCATCCACAGCTTCTGGTTCTAAGTCCATTCCTAGATCCAAATCATCATCAGCCAATTCTGGTTCTAAGTCCAAATCACTTTGGTCATCAGGAAGGAAATCATCTGAATCCTGACCCAAAGCCGAAGCCAATGCAGTTGCTCCAACCACTCCTGCTGCTCCGCCTAATGCTCCAGCAGCTACATTACCCCAGTTACTAGAATCCCGATCTTCCTCAGGCATAACTGGCTGATCCGATTCTGGAGGTTTTATATCATCTCTTGTATCTGGGGAACTAAAAGCAGATATTGGTTTGCTAGGAGAATCAGTAGTATTCGATGAACTAGATCCAGATTTGTTACCCAAAGCAATGTCAGGGTCAAAGTTTAAACCTAGAACTTCTATTAAGCTATCTGCATCTGCCTTGAGCTTGGAAAAAGGCAACATTAATGCCTCTAATTCTGGTTCCAGGGCATTTATAATTCCCAGGATAAGGTAAGATATCGGCCTCCTCCCGCCATCGGGAGTAGGCACAGTATTTTGATCTGTCATATGCAGTATCAACCACGGGCGATTTTTTTGGTAATACTGCAACCATTTTTGTTTGAGAGACGTTGATAATTGTTCAAAGAAAACCATGACCTATAATTTCCTCATCCTGAGAAGAGCTAAATCCATTAAACCATCATCAGGTCAAGCTCTTCATCCTCTGATACAACTTTAGGGGTCTTGGGATTTAAGTAGAAATCAGATAGAAGGGAGAATAAATCGCGATCGGGCGCGTCGTTGGGAACTACTCCTTCTGGCAAAGCCAAAATCTGATCGGCAATATTGAGGTAATAATTACAAACGTATTCTAGAGATGGGTCAGTTTCGGCCATTTCAAACAATGTTTTGCCTTTGACCCGAGAAACCCGAATATCTTCAATCAGTGGGAGAACTTCTAACACTGGCATTGGTACAGCTTCTATATACTTATTAATTAGATCGCGCTTAGATGTACGGTTGCCGATCAAACCAGCCAAACGTAGAGGATGGGTACGAGCTTTTTCCCGTACTGAGGCAGCAATGCGGTTAGCAGCAAATAAGGCATCAAATCCGTTATCTGTGACAATCATGCAATAGTCAGAATAATTGAGTGGAGCAGCAAAACCACCACAGACTACATCACCTAAGACATCAAATAGAATTACGTCATATTCATCAAAGGCATTTAACTCTTTGAGTAGCTTCACTGTTTCGCCCACGACGTAGCCACCACAGCCAGCTCCCGCAGGAGGCCCACCTGCTTCTACACAGTCCACACCCCCATAGCCTTTATAAATTACATCTTCTGGCCAAATGTCTTCGTAATGGTAGTCCTTTTCTTGCAAGGTATCAATAATTGTGGGGATGAGAAACCCTGTCAAGGTAAATGTACTGTCGTGTTTGGGGTCGCAACCAATTTGTAAGACTTTTTTACCACGTTTGGCTAAAGCAACTGAGATATTGCAGCTTGTTGTAGATTTGCCGATTCCACCTTTTCCGTAAACTGAAAATTTCACTTTATTTTCTCCTAATAAATAATTTACTAACTGAAATAGTTGAGGCTGAGTCAAGCAAAGAAGAGTTATAGGATGGTCTGATTCATCTTCGAGATTTCCCGCTTCCTAAGCTGTAGCCTCTATCGGCCATTGCCGATATTTATCTGACAAAGCTTCCACCCCGTAGCACTCCCCCCAACCCAGACCAAATTTTTAAATGAGGCTTAATGAGGCTTAAGGATTTGATTGAAGATAATTGTCCAATATTTAATACTGAACTGAAATTTAGTCCATTCTTTGACTTGTCTTGAACATCTAGAATATTTATGTCCACAGTCCGAAAGTAGGTCGAGCGAAAAACCTTCTTGATTTTTTGGCTTCTCAAAGGAATTATTATCTAAGTTCACTGCAAACAAAAGAGGGTCAACATTTATAAGCTGTATTAAACAGGATAATTTGTTTTTATTTATCTTTAAATTTTATTTTTTGCACAAAATTGCAACAATTATCTAGATTAAATAATTTTTTAAGTTTTTGTTTAATTTATTAAATATAAATAGTTACAATATAAAAAAAAATATTAAAAAAATATTTAAGAAAAAATTATGCTACTTCAATCTATGTTCTCAAAGACTTTGAGACTGGAATGACTCTCAACTTTGCTCCAGCTATTTAATGATTAAGTTGTGGTAAATTCAATTCTTCAGGGACATAATCAATAAAGGTTAATTTTTATAACAAAAAATTCGATTTAAGTAGTTTGATTAGGAGTAGTATATTTTTATTAATTATTGTTAATTTTTTTAGCAACAATTTATCTATTAGCAATAATTTATCTAAGTTGTAGGGTGGGCAATGCCTATAAGTGTCTTTGTATAAAGGTTTTAGGTTTATTTAGCATTGCCCACATTATGCGTTTATGTATGCCGACCTACTTAAAAGACTGTTATCGACTAAATATAAAGAAAGTATTGAGATTCTATAGTATTTCCTAGTAAGGGTGAGGTAAAAATTACATACAGCAGATTCGGTGGTTAATTTGGTACAGGGAACGGGGTGAAACAGATTCACCTGTTGCCTACTCCCACACTTGCCACACTTGCCACACTTGCCACACTTGCCACACTTCCCAAACTTCCCAAACTCCCCACACCTCCCCACACCTCCCAAACTCCCCAAACTCCCCACACCTCCCACACCTCCCTAAAACCATAAATATATGTACTTCATAAAGTGGGAAACTGCTGTATCTCTCCATGATGGTTAGGGTTTAAAAATTATACTGAAATAAAATCCAGAGTCTTGGGTATTATTGCCACGATCATCAAGGTCTACCAAAGGAACTCCATAGTCGAGACGCAAATTAAACTGTGGTAGCGGTTGCCAAATTAATCCCATTCCAGCCCCAGCTAAAAATCTTTGCTCTGGCAAAAACTCATTGTTAGGATTACCACCATCATTCCAAACAGCTCCAATATCTATAAACGGAGTCAACTGTATCAACGGCAAACCAGACTCATCCCGATAAACCGTAATCCTGTCCTCAATAGAAAACCGAAAACCATTATCCCCTGAACGTACATTCTGCCGATATCCCCGTAACGACAAACCCCCACCAATAATAAACTGCTGATATGGCAAAACACCAGTTGAGGAAAGTTGCACATCTCCCTGGACAATCAATAAATGGTCAGCATTTAATCTTTGTACCCTCTGCACCTGACCTAGCCAACTCAAAAAATATCCATCAGGCTCTGGGTCTTTCCTCACAGTGGCATCAAATAAACCAGTGCCAATATTAAATTGCGATCGCAAAGCCCAAGCACCTTGAGGGTCACGACGAATATAATCCTGCCCCAACCTAATCACAGTAGTGCTATTAATACCATCATCCTCAGAAGTACTATTAGGATCTAGTTGTGAAAAATTAAACAATTCATCATTCAGAAAAGTCTCTGTACGTTGATAGCTCAAGCCTACAGAAACAGCAAATTCTGCTCTAGGATTTCGCAGTAACGGTTGACGATAACTAAATTCATACACATCCGTAGTACCACTAATCTCAAAATCCTCAAAATCATTCTGGGTAATTCTATTACTATTAGGTGCTATCCTGACTTGGACAGTGCCATTCATTGCATTAATGGGCAGATTATAGATAAAGTCAAAAACATCTGACTCATCATCAAACAACCTAGTGGTGTTGTAAGAGGCGACAAAAAAATCACCCCGCCCAGTTAAGTTGCGATGTAGTAAAGTTGTACCGACTCGTTCCGAACCCACGGTCGGAGGTGAGTAGTTATCAGTGCTGAGGCTCACTTCAAAAGGATCTGTCTCACTCACACGGACAACTAAAACACTCTCCCCAGGATTTTCACTGGCTCGCAGACTAGCTTCGACATTTTCAAATAAAGGATTAGCCCGAAGCAAGCGCAGTTGATTTTCTAATTTGGCAGTGTCCAACGGTTTTCCGGCTCCAAGTCGCACACGCCTCTCTATATAAGAATTGTGTAATCTTTTTGTGCCCTCAACTTGAATTTCTCCCAAAATCCCTTCTAGAATTTGAATCTTGACCACACCCTCAGTAATAGTTTGAGGAGGTAAAATTGCTCTTGAGGTGATATAGCCACGTTCTAAGTATATTTCGGTAATTTTATCTGCTACCTGGCGAAGTTCTGATAGAGTAACTAAACGTCCCTCTAGTGGCCCAATAATGGTATTAATTTCCTCTGAGGTCAAAATTGTACTTCCCAACACTAAGATTCTCTGTACCGGAATTTGTTGAGTTGGTTCATCTGGAAGAGGTTGAGAAGGTGGGGGTTTTTGGAGTTCCCGATCTTTTGGCTCTTCTGGTTGAGTAGGTTGGGGCAGGGGTTGGAGAAAGCGATCGCGATTTGGATCTGGTAGAGGATTTTCTGGTGGGCCTGGTAGTCGGGGAGAATTAGGCTCGGGATTTTGAGCTAAAGTATTACAAGGTAATCGAGGACAGGTTACTATGGGTTGACTATGGGGTACTCTTTCAGTTAATGTTTGTCGAATGTTCTTTTTTTGCTCGGAAACTTTGGTAACAGCGATTAATTTTAGCTGTTTATTTTTCAGGGGTTTTTGTTGAGGATTTTGATATTTAAATTTGTTAATCTGTTTTGGGTTTAACTCGAAGTCAATATGAGATTTTTGTAATGATAAATTCTGCCATTCTTTTAGTGGGACTGAAGTTTTTTTAAATAAATTGTCTACATCTGCAGTTTTAGATACAGCTTGATTTGGTAATAGGCAAATAATTATAAAAGCACTAGGAATTAATACTAGCAGTTGAAACATTGCAATAGTGATGCTCCTTTTTTGGGGGGGTTTGGTTATTTAAGTATTATCTTGGATCTGAAAATAAATTTATCTAGCTTACTACTATAAACTGAAAACTTAGTAGTATGATTTGTTAGTTTCTATAAGTTTACACTGGTGCTGATTTTGACAAAATTAACTAATTTGAGAATATAAGTTTTTGATGAAGTTCTAGCACAATTTTTTTGATTTTGTCAACAATAGTTTATTACTAAACGAATACTCAAAGTTCACAACAGGTACTCTTAAATATTTATTTATTTTATAGTTAGCATGAATTTTAACTCACCTACAAACAAGCAAAAACAAGACTTAGGGCCACGGACTATTAGACCAATTGGGGTTGCTTCAATACATGGCATTGCTTTTTCAGGAAATACTCTCTATTCTATTGACAAAAATCGTGGTTTTATGCTAGAGGTAGACGCAAAAACTGATAATACTACGGTGATTAATCCACATCAGACTAAAGAGTTTATTGATGTTACTGGTATAGCTATATGGAAAGATACCCTTTGGTTGACACGAGATAACAATATTTATTTCTGTCTTAATGCCATAGGTAATTCTGCTGAGACTCGTCTACAATGGCAACATTTTTCCACTTTACCTTATCCGGCTGATGGCATAGCAGTTTGGCAATCAACAGTTTATGTAACTTGTCAGAGATTAGGTAAAATTTTCGTATTTGATCAAAAAACCGGACAGGAAATTACTGGGTTTTATGCTCCAGGAATTGGGTTTGAAAATATCACAGTACAAGATGAAGAGTTGTGGCTTTGCGACCGAGAAGAGCAAACAGTTTATTGTTTAGAAAGGGGAACAGGTAAAGTCAGATTTAGTGTGATTACACCTTTTGAATCTCCCACAGGATTAGCTTTTTGTCACAATTTAGATACTGGAGAACGACAGCTTTATGTAGCTTATTCTGGAGATGAACTTTATATTCGAGATGACCCAAATTCAGAAAGTCAATATCAATTAAGTAAGCGCGACCGTACCTTTATTCATCCTCTATATTATTATTACAATGAGCAGGAACACTACACTGTTTCTAATGGTTTTTTAATTGAAATGTCTTATGTGGAAGAACTAGAACCATTAGATGAAGTATTTTTAGAAGATGTAGAGTGGCGTATTGCTTTACCATCAGAAACTCACCGCCAAAAAGTTAGGGAAATTTCAGCAATAGGAATGCCTTTTACTGAAGAAATACAAGATGGTCAAAAAGTTGCTGTCTTTAAGTTGAAGCCACTGCGTCAAAATGAAAGACGTATCTTTGGTTGGAAAGCTTTATTAGAAGTTAGGGGAATTAAGTACCAAATTCAGCCTTTTAATGTCGAAAATATCCCCGAATTATCACCTGAATTTAAAGAAAAATATCTGGTAGATAATGATAATTTGGCGATGGATACTGATATAGTTCGCGAGGCTGCTCAGGAGGCTGTATTGAAGGAAAAAAATTTATTACGTCAGCTTTTGAGTATTCGTAATTATGTTTACGATCAGCTTTCCTACGGGATTACGGCGAAGATTGAAACCCCCGATATTGTTCTCGAAAGAGGTGTTGGCTCCTGTGGAGAATATGTGGGGTTACTGTTGGCTTTGGCTCGATTAAATGGCATTGCTTGTCGTACAGTTGGTCGTTATAAATGTCCGGCTTTTGCTGATAGAAAGGGTGTACCTTTAGAGCCTGAATTTAATCATGTTTGGTTAGAATTTTATATACCTGGTTTTGGTTGGGTGCCAATGGAGTCAAATCCTGATGATTTACAGGAAGGTGGGCCTTATCCATTGAGATTTTTTATGGGGTTGGCTTGGTATCATGTTGAAATTGGTAAAGGAATTAAGTTTGAAACTCTCAAAAGTCAGGGAATTGCTGTTAATAAGGAGGAAGTTTCAATTGGTACTTTGGCAATTAATCATGTGAGGTTTACAATTTTAGAAGAACTGTCGGCATTTTAGGTAAAATAGATCAAGATAGAAGCTGAAATTATAGGAGGAGTTGTGGAACTTACTGTACTTAATATTATGGCTTTGATAGCATCAGGATTAATGATTATTGTTACTGGAGGTATTGTTTATTTGACGGCAATTGAGTGGCGCGATCGCAGACGTCAACAGAGAGATAAAAGCGGTCGTTGAAGATAGATTTTATTTGATGCTATTATTGAGTTAATAACCCCATTTTTAGAGCTGGCGATGTTGTCTCATCGCCTTTTTTATTTTTTTAAAAGCGAAGTTGGAAGACCGACAAAAAAATCAGATAGCAAGTTAATGCTTGGTATTGATGAAAAACCTCTGGCTTAATTTTTAGTCAAAGAGACATCAAAATCAAGTATGGGGTATTTCCTTTCCTAAGGAATGCTATGTAAAGGTTATGCTCCGCTTTCGATGTTTGCTCCGCATTCGGACCGAAATTGACCCTACTTTTATTATTTATAACAAATACATTTTTTCATCTAGATAACGAAGGCTTTTAGTAACAATTAACTTGCATCTTAAAATTATGTAAGTTAAGATTATAAAATGTAAAGAAAGGATAAAAATGTTTTTTTTATCACAAATTTAGCTAGTGGACTAACAGAACCAAAATAGTAATAGTGGGGTAAATTTATGGGTAACTTAGTAAAAATGTATCCAAAATTATTAGTAATTACTATTGTTTTAAACTTGGCGATCGCTTCTGGATATACAACCGTAGCAAAATCAGAACCAACAAATATAGAAGTAACAAAAAATACTTCTACTTCATTACACAAAAGTAAAGTGAATCCCCAGATAATGTTCGATCCACCAGAGGAAAAAGAAGATCGAGAAAGTGAAAATTCTAGAGGAGGAGCATCTAGATGACTGCAAAGCAAATCCAGCCTAAAGTAGATCGTTCTTTTTATTAGTAATTTGTCTTGAGATAGTTATTAAGTTAAAACATATAGCAATCCTATTTTATTTGTGTATAAAAATCTTACCGCTTTTAGGGAACACCGGAACAGGGAACAGGGAACAGGGAACAGGCGGGAGTTTCAATTTTTTTATCTACTTTTTGATTTGTCACAACCTATTTAGGATTGCTATATTTATATTTTATATTCGATTATAATTTAGTTAATAAACATTGATAAATAGTCATTGAAATCTTCATTACTAAATTGAAAAGTGTCAAATCTAATCTTACCTTCACTCATAGCAGGATGTCTAATTGCTATTAAATTAACTGGATTGTTGCAACTATTAGAATGGGCAACATTAGACCAGTTTTTCTGTATCCGTCCTCAAGAAGCCATCGAAGATCGCCTTCTGATTGTAACAGTTGAAGAATCAGACCTGAAAAAACAAGGTCAATGGCCTCTAAGTGATGCTAATTTAGCTGAAGTAATTGAGAGGTTAAACAGACACAAACCTGTAGCCATTGGTTTGGCATTTTATCGAGATTTGCCAGTTGAGCCTGGTCATCAAAAACTGGTGAAGTTAATGAAATCTACTCCCAATTTAATTGGGGTTGAAAAAGTAATTGGAGAAAAAGTGAAACCACCTCCTGTGCTTAAGAAAAAGGAGCAAGTAGGTATAGTTGATTTATTTCCAGATAGTGATGGCAAAGTGAGACGGGGTTTACTTTCTTATAGAAACTCAGACGGTGCAGTTAAATTCAGCCTGGCAACAAAACTGGCTTTAATGTATTTGGAAACCAAAGGTATTAATCTCAAATCCATTGACGATCGTAAAAAGGTGTTTCAGTTGGGTGAAGCAGTTTTCACCCCTTTGGATGAAAACGATAGTGGATATATTCGTACTAATATTGAAGGCTACCAAATTTTGCTTAACTACAGAGGAGAAAAAGACCATTTTATCCATGTTTCCTTATCTCAACTGTTAGAAAATCAAGTCGCTCCAGAACTAATTTCAGGTAAGATTATTTTAATTGGTGCTACTGCTAGTAGCGTGAATGAACTCTTTTTTACCCCCTACAGTAGTCGCCTTACGGGCGTACCTCAGTCTAGTGCAGGAGTAATTATCCATGCTAACCTAATTAGTCATATTTTGGGTGCAGCTCTTGACGAGCGTTCCATGCTAAGAGTGTGGAATCAACCGTGGGAATGGCTGTGGATTTTCTTCTGGTCGATTGTAGGAGCGGTTACTTATGCGGGCTTTGTACCGATAAATCAACTCCGACGAAATACTATGCCTAAATGGTTAGCGATCGTGTTCCACTTTGTTGTGCCGGAAGTTGTTTTAGTGGGTAGTAGCTATGTCGCATTTCTTTATGGGTGGTGGTTGCCTGTGATTTCCCCATTATTGGGATTAGTAGGAACAATCATAGTGTGCCAAGGTTATCACTTTTTTCAAGTACAACAAAAAACTTATCAGCAACTGATTCATTTTCTAGAGGCAATGCCAGTAGGGGTTTGTGTAATTGATGCTAATAAAACTATTTTATACTTCAATAAAACAGGAGAAAAATTACTAGGGAAAACTTGTGAAAAAAACATAACTACGGAAAAATTATCTTCACTTTACCAAATCTACATTGCCGGAACAAATCGGCCATATCCTATGGATAAACTACCGGGATTACTTGCCTTAAATGGTCAAAATGTCAGCACAGACGATATAGAAATTCGCCGAGATGGAATAATTTTTCCATTGCAGATGTCTGCTAAACCTATTTTGAATGAAACAGGAAAAGTTATTTATACAATCAGCACTTTTGTTGATATTACAGAACGCAAACTAACAGAAAAACTGTTATCAGAGTATAACCAAACATTAGAACAACAGGTACAACAACGTACCCAGGAATTGGAACAGGAAATTGCTCAAAGAAAGCGAGCCCAACAAGCAGCTCAAGCAGCTAACGAAGCGAAAAGTGCCTTTCTGGCAAACATGAGTCACGAACTGCGTACTCCTCTGAATGCAATTCTTGGCTTTTCTCAGTTAATGGCTCGTAGTGGTAAACTTTCACCAGAAAATCAAGAAAAAATTAGTATTATTAATCGCAGTGGCGAACATTTGCTGAATATGATTAATGACGTTCTTGATATGTCAAAAATAGAGATAGGTCGTGTCACTTTTAATTATACAAGTTTTAATCTTTATAGTTTACTAGATGACTTGAGAAATATATTTCAATTGCAGGTAGAGGAGAAACATTTACAGTTGGTGTTTAAGCGGGCTATTGATGTTCCTGAATTTGTGCAAACAGATCGAGTTAAGTTACGCCAAATTTTAATTAATTTACTGAGTAATGCAATTAAGTTTACTCAAGTTGGAAGAGTATCTTTAACAGTTAAAATTCAACTACATTTAGTGAGGCACGAATTCCAAGAAAATGATTCTATTACCATGAAAGGGCAAAAAAAATTTGACCCCAAGGTAGAAACTGTTAAGGGTAAAACTGAATTTACGACTGACTTGATATTTGAGGTCGAAGACACAGGTTTTGGTATTGCTAATGACGAAATGGAAAAACTATTTGAGCCGTTTGTGCAAACTCAATCTGGTCAACAGTCGGGTGAAGGTACGGGTTTGGGTTTGTCTATTAGTCGTTCATTTGTGGAATTCATGGG
>JBARXI010000846.1:0-2463 GCA_049647275.1 Microcoleaceae cyanobacterium | reverse complement strand
CCTGATGACTGTTCCGGGATATCCTATTTTGGGAATTTCAACAGTGACAATGGGAGGAAAAATAATCAAGTTACCTCTCTTGGAAAAAAATCACTTTCTTCCCGATTTTGATGTCTTAACTGAGCAAGAAAGAAGCCAGAGTAAATTACTCTATATTAATTATCCCAATAATCCGACTGGAGCCGTTGCCACCCGCGATTTTTACAAGCGAGTTATTGAGTTTGCCCGAGAAAATCATCTCATTGTCATCTCAGATGAAGCCTATGCAGCCTTTGTTTTTGATGGGGAACGCCCCCTCTCTTTTTTAGGAGTTGAGGGGGCCAAAGATGTAGGCATTGCCATTCATTCTTTGTCTAAATCTTTTAATATGACTGGTTGGCGGTTAGCATTTCTGGCAGGAAATGAAGCGATTGTAAAAGCCTTTGCTCATATCAAATATAACAATGATGCTGGCCAATTTGCCGCCATCCAAAAAGCAGGTGCATTTTGTTTGAGAAATCCTGAAATTACCCAAAAAACATTACAAAAATATTCCCGAAGACAGGAGAAGCTAGTAAAAATTCTCAATTGTGCAGGCTTTCAAGTTCGCAAGCCCAAAGGTTCTTTTTTCCTATATACTAAATCTCCGGTAGGAACGAAATATGGAGATGTTTTTCGGAACGCGGAAGACTTTTCTCTCTATCTCATTAGAAAAAAATTAATCTCAACAGTGCCTTGGGATGATACTCGCCCTCATGTCCGATTCTCCGTAACTTTTGTTGCCAATTCCATCGCCGAGGAAGATGCTGTATTAGCAGAAATTGCGAATAGACTTCCAAGGGGAGAATTAATATTCGATTCATCATAATTTTTTCAATTTTAATTATCTCTATTAAACCTATAATTGTAATCAATTTCCATCAAAAAAAGAGAGGTTTTTACCAATGATTGCCACAAAAGAACGAGCTAGAACTGCATCAAAAGAGCGCATCTCTACCACTCATCCTCTAACAGAAGAGCAGATTGCTCAATATCACGAAGATGGATTTGTGATTGTACGAGGTTTCTTCGATCCTCAAGAAGTTGAAGCCGTCCGCATTGCTTGTGAAGAAGATCCCGATATTGGCGGACAAGAAACAGAATTTACCGATTCTCGGGGGAATACCAGTCGCATCGCTCACTGGACTGAGTTAGGAGATTCTTTATTAGGCGTTATTCCTCGTTTAGCAAGGATTGTCAATGCAGCAGAAACATTCTTGGGAGGAGAGTGCTATCACTGGCATTCTAAGTTGGTTAAAAAACGCCCTCGCGATGAAGGGAGTTTTGACTGGCATCAGCTTTTTGGGGGCGTTTATATCGCTGGGTGTCTCTTTCCCGATATGTCGGCTTGTTTCATTGCGATCGACTCCAATACGAGGGAAAATGGTTGCGTTGAGGTTGTTAAAAAATCCCATTTAATGGGTCGTTTAGAAACTGCAAACTTTGGTGAAGGTTGGCAGTGCGATCCGAAACGAATGGAAAAAGTTTTGGAAAGATTAGAGGTAGTTCATTGTGAAATGGAACCGGGAGATACGCTCTGGACTCATGCCAATACGATTCATGCTTCCCGAGGAAATCATACCGATAAAGCTCGGACTAATTTAATCTGTCACCATAACGCGGTCTGGAATGAGCCGTTTGCGCGAGAAGGGTTAGAACATCGTACTTATCGCCCTTTGTACGAGCTTCCCGACTCGACGATTTTAGAAGGTAATTATAAAGGTATCTTTGAAAATCACGAGTTTTTGGGCAAGCAACGAGGATATCAACAGATTATTAAACGCAGAGATATGCAATAAAAGTCACGTAGTATTCTTTTGTCCGGTATCGCAAAGTTTAATTGAAAATATTGTTAAACATTGTCATTTGTGGTAAAATATCCTCGTCAAACTCTCAGACTCTGTTCAGTGATTCAACAGCATAGAAGCGAGTATGAAATTAGCCGAAAGACATATCATTAAAAGAGGTCATCGGTTTTGGGATGAGATAGATGAATTATCATGGCATTCCAAAAACCTCTACAATGCGGCTAATTATCTAGTCCGTCAAAACTTTATCTATGGTCATGGTTATTTGAACTATAACCGGATGGATAAATTAATGCAGAAGACGGAACAATATCGCTCTTTACCGGCTAAAGTCTCTCAACAGGTGTTACGAGGATTAGACCAAAACTGGCAATCCTTTTTTGCTGCCAATCAAGCCTACAAAGTTGACCCGGGTAAGTTTTTAGGAAAACCGAAAATCCCGAAATATAAAAATAGCCAAAAAGGACGGAACTTATTGGTTTATACTCAACAAGCCCTGAGTAAAGTGGCTTTAACAAAAAATAGCGAGAAGTCCCGCGTTCTCCTCGTCGGGAACGTCGTATGGGAAAGCGACCATGTTATAATAGAAGAACACAGGGGGAGGGCATCACCTCTGTATAAACTGCAACTCCTTTGC
>JBARXI010000845.1:0-20986 GCA_049647275.1 Microcoleaceae cyanobacterium | reverse complement strand
CCGATTTCTTTGAGTTCTCGAAACCAGAGGTTTATTCATAAATGTCTGGTGGAAAAACTGCCCGGTGATATAAACCCGGTTTCTTTAGGTGACTCCCCAGACCACAAACCGGGTTTATTCATAAATGTCTGGTGGAAAAACCCCATGGTGATACAAACCCGGTTTCTTTAGGTGACTCCCCAGACCACAAACCGGGTTTATTCATAAATGTCTGGTGGAAAAACTGCCCGGTGATACAAATCCGGTTTCTTTGAGTTCTCCAAACCAGAGGAAAAACTGCCCGGTGATATAAACCCGATTTCTTTGAGTTCTCGAAACCAGAGGAAAAACTGCCCGGTGATATAAACCCGGTTTCTTTTCGAGTAAGAAAAAAAGGATAATGAAAATCTACAGCCACAAAAAGACTGAGAGCTTGAAAGTTAACGCTCGAATATCAGTTTCAAAACCCATAATTCTCATATCAATGGCGATCGCCGTCTGGATTACATGGTTAAGTCTACTCGGTGGAAAAGAAGCATTTTCCTATCTATCTGAGTATTGGCAAATCGCCGTGACAATGGTATTAGGGTCGGCTATAGCAGGAGGCACGAGTCTCGGAGGAGGGGCAGTTGCCTTTCCCATCTTTACCAAAATTTTGCATATTCCACCCCAAGATGCCAAAATATTTGCCCTCGCCATACAAAGTGTAGGCATGACTGCTGCCTCCGTCGCCATCTGTTTAACCGGAATTCAAGTAGAATGGCGGGTGATTCGTTGGGGTTCTTTGGGCGGTTTTCTTGGAATATTTCTCGGCTCTGGGTTGTTAGCACCGATATTACCCCCAGATGTCATAAAAATGTCTTTTACCGTCTTGCTTACCAGCTTTGCCATCACTCTATTCGCATTAAACCGAACAGCTAGAAACCCTAATTTTACCATACCTGCTTGGACAATTCGAGAACAAGGCATCGTTTTACTCGCGGGACTTTTAGGTGGAATAATGAGCGGTCTAGCAGGTAATGGCATTGATATTTGTCTTTTTTCCGTAATGGTATTGCTATTTCGCCTTTGTGAAAAAGTAGCAACCCCCACTTCTGTGATTTTAATGGCAATCAACGCTTTAGTTGGATTTGGTTTACAAGTCTTTGTCTTCCAAGATTTTACAGACCCAGTACGTAGTTATTGGTTTGCAGCAATTCCAGTAGTTGTCGTTGGCGCTCCCCTGGGTGCAATGTTTTGTAATTTGTTGCGTCGCGAAACTATTGCCAATATATTGATAAGTCTAATTTTTATAGAACTGATTAGCTCTTTGCTGCTGATTCCTTTAAGAGCGATCGCTATTTTTTCCAGTTTAATTGCGTTAGTCATTTTCTCCTACCTGAATTACTGGATGTACCGCCACCCATTAATTCCTAAAAAAATTGTAGAAGCAAAATGTAAACCTTGACATTCCAAGGGATAAATTTGTGTGGGTTCTTTTTTTACCAAGAGAAGAAAAAATTTTCCTTGGAGTCAATCCTCTTTTTTTCAAAGAGAGGTAATTATTAATTATTAATTGTTGAACCCCTCGCCTCAAATATTTGTTCGGCAGTTAAATTTAATTCAGGAAAAATTGAAGATTCGATTTTGTCGCTACCCCGAAACATTTTTACTTCGTATTCGCCGTCAACCATTTGATAAACAGAAATAGTCGGCTGTTTAGGGTTGCCAATAAATCGCCTTCCACCTAAAGCTAAACAATCAACTATCCAATATTCAGCTATTCCCAAATTTTCATATTCGACAACTTTCATCGCATAATTATCTTGCCAATTTGTACTGACTACTTCAACTACTAACTTGACAGTTTCACCATTGCTAATAGTCGCTCGTTTTTTCCACATCGGTTCGTTTTTTAAAGCATTTTTATCGAGAATTGTTACGTCGGGATTGAAGCCAGAATTATCTGTATTAATTGACTTGATGATGCATTGAGTAACGAGCAAGTATGGAAGTTGGAGACTTTTTATTTGCGTTCCGAATTCAATAGTTAGAAAACTAATAACTTGTTCGTGAGTTCCGGTGGGTTGCATTTCAAAAATAACTCCTTTATGTAATTCGTAAATCTTCCCGTCTTCTGGATACCACTCCAGAAATTCGTCTAGGGTCATTAATTCTGTTTTTGATATTGCTTGAGTCATAGTTTTTGTCCTAAATCTTGAAAAAAAACAGGCACTCTTAAATAACTTTCCTGTTTGTATTATTTTAACAAAAAACCTGGAGTCTGGGCTACTTCATCCTTAGCCAAGAAAACCTGGTTTTTTAGTTGATTAGCACCCTGGGATGTCTATGTAGCAAAAGCCATTTAATAACCCATAATTCCCACAGAGACAACCCCTGCAGCAATCATTAATTTACATATTTTTATCAGTCTGTAGATAAATATAATTACCAAAAATGTCGCTATTACTGTTGCTAAAATCAAGCCTTAATTCATTCCAATAGGCGGAATAATGCCGACAATAATTAGTAAAATTCCGTGGCGTTCTCCCATATATAAAGATGACTTGATGTCATATTTAAACTTTCAAGCGATCGCTCAAATCAAAACCATAGAAAAGAAACCGGATTTATATAAAACATCATTGGTTTTTCTAGCAGCTCGAAACAAACCCGGTTTCTGGTCTGGTGCGTGGGTAAATCCTGTCTTTAATTATTATATAGTCTCCGAGAACAGAGATAAAATCACAAATTTAACAGACCAAACTGTGCTATCTTAAATTTTGGGTAAAATTTGAAAATTTTCACATTTACAAAATAATATGCCAGCCCAAATCTTAAAAATCTTCAAGCCTCCTATTATCGATTCTATTACCCTATGGTTTAGAGGTAAAATTTATCGTTTTTTGAAGTTTATCTTACTAACTTTTCTATCATTCATTCTGACAATAAGTTTTACTCCTGTAGCTTCCGGACAAATTTCTTTCCTAAATATTAAACCAACCCGAAATGAAAAGAATATTATAGATATTGTGAATAGACCAGAAAAGTGCAATAACTTTGTTTGTAGTAAAGTATGGTTCTACGGTATTCCTATCTTTGAAGTAGCTTCCTATCCTACAAATAAGCAAAATAAAGAACAACTTTCACCAGCAATAGAAAACAGAGCAAAACAGATTCAAAATAACCTTAAAAGAATTCTCAAATTAATCCTCAATCCCAGTAAAACCTCAGAGACAATAATCCCTAATCAATCTAATCATAATATAGAAAAAGTAACTGTAAAGTCAAAAGATTATCGTACTCAAAAAACAAATTATCGGCAAAATCAAGCATTGCAAACAAATGCTATAGAAATAAAACTCAAAACAGTTATTAATCAAAATAATCCCAAAATTAAAGTAGGAATTTATCAAGGAGAAACTGTAGTTTATTTTCCAGAACAATTGGAATCGCCCCAACAAATAATTGCCACCGTCACCAAAGCAGACGCTCTTTATTACAACAGAACTAGAGAACAAGTTGCTCAACTATGGCAAAATCAAATTAATTTACTAATTAACTGGGCATTAAAAGAACGCGATTTCGATACAAAATACATATTTTTAAAGCCATTAATAATTTTGACTTTGATTATAGTAATGAACTTAGTCAGTTTTGCTGTTCTCTGGATGCAAAGATACTGTAAAAGTTACTATATAAATATCAGACATCAACTACAAGATTTAAACAAGTCTTTAAGAAGAATCGATCCAGAATTCGCCACTACTGAAGAATTAGCAACCATCGTATCTGAACCCAATTTACAGTTAAATCAAAAGCAAAACTCCCATACTAATAACTCAAATATATCTGAAAATATCAATAAAAATCTTTTATTTAATTCAGGAAAAGCGAATCAAATATTTCTCAATCTCACCCTAAAATTACTATTGAAAAGTCTACCAGAGTTCTTTTTAAAAAAACAGAACTTTCTCATACAACAACTTAACATACTAAGTTTAATTAGACGTTTTTTGCGGTGGGTACAAGGATTTATTTGGGTATGGGGAATAGGTATAATTATGTTTCTGTATCCCCAGACTCGCGCTATAAGTTTTTTACTTATTGCAGAGCCTATTAGTATATTAGTAATCTGGATATCTGTTAGTTTTGCAGATAAAGTCAGTGATTTTGCGATCGAGTGGTATTTAAATAGGTGGGCAGAAAACGCACAACTAGCTAATCCTAATTCTGGGCGATATGCTTTGCGAGTTGCGACTTATTCTTCTGCACTGACCAACATGACAACAATTCTTGCATGGATAATTGGTATTGTAGCGACAGCAGATAAGCTCGGTATCGCTACCGAGGTATTAGCAAGTGCAGGAGTTATTGCTGCAGTTAGTGCTTATTTTTCCCAGAACTTAATAAAAGATGTAATTAATGGAGCATTGATTTTATGGAACGATCGCTATGCTGTGGGAGATGTGGTGAATATTGGGGGTGAAGGAGGTTTGGTTGAAGCAATGAATCTCTACATGAGTGCATTGCGCAATGCAGATGGAGAACTAATTACAATTCCCCACAGTTCCATTAGCATTGTCAAAAATCTGACTAAAGATTGGTCTCGCGTTAATTTTACCATTGAAATAGCTTACGATGCAGATATTAAAAAAGCCATGCAGATAATTCAAGAAGTAGCTAAAAAAATGCAAAATCAAGTTGAATGGCAAGATAGTTTTATTGAACCTACAGCAGTTTTAGGAGTAGATGAAATTTCCCACAGTGGAATATTGATTCGGGTATGGATAAAAACACCTCCATTAAAACAGTGGGCCTTAGGGCGCGAGTTTCGTTTGCGAGTCAAACAAGCATTCGATCGCGAAGGAATTGCTATTGGTGTACCGCAGCGATCGCTATCCGTGCAAAATTTCTCTGATTTTACCAACGAAAAAGAAAACGGTAACGGTAAAGATGAGCCAAAGTCTTCATCTGTAAATTAAACAACACATTATTGTAGTGTCGTGTCAAGCTAAAAATAGGGTAATAGGAAAATGGCAAAATCTAAGCTATATATTATTTTTGTCCAAAATTCTAATACAACATTTAAGGCTTGACGCGCCAGTAGGGTGTGTTAGACGGAGACAACTACTCGCTTTTGAAAGTGATTTAAAAATCCGTCGTAACGCACCATTTCATATGAAATACTAAGTTACTTACGCAAAGAAACCCGGTTTCTATAAAAAATTCTTAGTTTTTCAACCAGATAGAAACAAACCCGGTTTCTGGTCTGGTGCGTGCGATAGTCTCCGATAACACAGATAAAATCACAAGCTTAACAGACCAAACTGTGCTATCTTAATTTCTGGTTAAATTTGAAAACTTTCACATTTACAAAATAATATGCCAGCCCGGAACTTAACAATCTTCAAGCCTCCTATTATCAATTCTATTACCCTATGGTTTAGAGGTAAAATTTATCGTTTTTTGAAGTTTATCTTACTAACTTTTCTATCATTCATTCTGACAATAAGTTGGATTCCTGTAGCTTCCGGACAAATTCCTTTCCTAAACATTAATCAAACCGAAAGTCAAAAGAATGTTATTGATTTTTTCAATCGACCTTTTGAGTGTGGCAACTTTGAATGTAGTAGAGTCTGGTTCAACGGTCTTCCTATATTTACAGTAGCTTCATATCCGATAGTTAGGCAAAACGAAGATAACGTTTTACCAGTAGATGACAGGGCAAAACTCATCCAAAATAAACTTAAAAAAATTCTGAAACTAGCCCTCGCTCCTAGTAATAATTCAAAAACAAAAATTTTAGAAAATTCTGCTACTGAGCAAGATAAAACAGATACTTACCCCAATATTCCGAAAATTGAGGTATCAATTCTTAATGGTGAAACAGTAATTATTTTTCCACAGCAGTTTGAGGCACCACAAACAACAATTCTAACTGTCACACAAGCTGATGTTTTAAATTATAACCAAACTAAAGAAGAGCTTGCTCAAGAATGGCAAAATATAATTAGCTCGAAAATGAGTGAAGCATTAAAAGAGCGTCGCGTTCGTGCTGAAGACAGATTTACTAACCTAAAAGAAAGTATCATTATCATTTTGGTGGTAGTTTTACTCAGCCTTGGTTTCTTCTGGCTGCAAAAACTTTGCAAAATTTCTTATCTAAATATCAAAGGTCAACTAAAAATTTTAGACAAGTCTGTAAGTATCGATCCAGAATTTGCTAAGGCAGAAGATTTAACAACTATAGCATTTCAGCTCAAATTAGAGGTAAATCAACAGCAAAAACCTCATATTACTAACTCCAACATCTCTGAAAATACAAAGTCAAATATTATCCTCAACTCAGCAAGAGCAAATCAATTTTTGCTCAATATTCAGCAAAAATTACTTTGGCAAATTATACCAAAAATTTCTTTGAGACAACAGAATATTCTCAAGCAAGAACTAAACATTATAATTTTTTTCCGACGCTTGTTACGCTGGGTACAAGTATTTATTTGGGGATTGGGAATAGGCATAATTCTATTTATGTACTACCAAACTCGTGCAATAGGTGTTCTAGTGATGAAAGATACTATAGAAATATTAATAATCTGGGTATTTGTGAATTTAGTAGATAAAGTCACTGATTATATCATTGAAAACTTATTACATAAGTGGGCAAAAAATGCACAACTGGAAAATCCTAATTCTGGGCGATACGCTTTGCGAGTACCTACTTATTCTGCTGCACTTACGAGTATGACATCAATCATCTTTTGGATACTTGGTATTGTATTAACAGCCGAAAAATTAGGTATCGCTACCCAGGTATTAGCAAGTGCGGGAGTAATTGCTATTGTTGTTGGTTATCTTTCCAAAAACTTCGTCACAGATGTTATCGCTGGGGCGTTGATTTTCCTGAATGATAGTTATGCTGTGGGCGATGTTGTTAGCATCGGTGGTGAGGCAGGTTTTGTCGAAAAAATGAACCTGTACATGACTGCATTGCGTGGTGGAGATGGAGAACTAATTATGATTAACCATCGCTCCATTACTACTGTAAAAAATCTGACTAAAGATTGGTCTCGCGTTAATTTCACCATTGAAATAGCTTACGATGCAGATATTAAAACAGCTATGGAGACAATTCAAGCGGTAGCTGAAACAATGCAAAATCAAGTTGAATGGCAAGATAGTTTTATTGAGCCAGCAGCACTTTTAGGAGTCGATGAAGTTTCCCACAGTGGAATATTGATTCGGGTATGGATAAAAACACCTCCATTAAAACAATGGGCGTTGGGGCGCGAATTTCGTTTGCGAGTAAAAGAGGCATTCGATCGCGAAGGTATTGCTATTGGTGTACCGCAGCGATCGCTATCGGTGCAAAATTTCTCTGATTTTACCAACGGAAAACAAAACGGTAAAGATCAGCCAAAGTATTCATCTGTGGTCAAGTAATAAAGTAATAAATTAGCAAAACTTGTAGGGTGTGTTAGACGGCTAAAAATTAGACTTTCAAAGGCATTTAACAATCGCTCGTAACCCACCATTTAATTATGAAATACTTTCCTCAAGTAACAAAGTAGGGTGGGTTAAACTGAGAAAATGATTCGCTGTTGAAAGTGATTTAACAATCGGTCGTAACCAACCATCTAATATGAAATACTTTCCTCAAGTAATCAAGTAGGGTGGGTTAAACTGAGAAAATGATTCGCTGTTGAAAGTGATTTAACAATCGGTCGTAACCCACCATCTAATATGAAATACTATAATTCTTCACTCGCATTACTGAATCTTACTTATTACTTAATCAGCGATCGATAAGCATAGCATGATTTTTTGTATTTCATATTAGATTTGTCAATCCAATAACACTAACAGTAGAGTGCTTTGCAACGCACCCCAAACAAATCTTACCGCCGTTTCCATTACCTATTTACCTATGAAAAAATCAATCAAAAACTTACCTTATATTTTCCTAACCATTCTCTCCTTAGTCGCCTGCGCTCCCCAACCAAACCAACAAACTAACAACCAAACCAACGCCGACACCCTCAAACTCCTCTATTGGCAAGCACCAACCATCCTCAACCCCCACCTATCCAACGGTTTCAAAGATTCCGAAGCCAGTCGCATCACCCTGGAGCCTCTAGCCAGCTACGACAACAACGGTCAACTCATCCCATTTCTGGCAGCAGAAATTCCCACTAGAGAAAACGGGGCAATAGCAGCCGATGGTAAGTCAGTCACTTGGAAACTAAAACAAGACATCAAATGGTCTGATGGCACTCCCTTTACCGCTGGCGATGTCGTCTTCACATATCAATTTATCTCTAACCCCAACGTTGGCGCTACCACTGCTGGCAGTTACAATATTATTTCTAGCGTCGAAGCTATAGACGAATACACGGTAAAAGTTAATTTCAAAGATGTCACTCCAGGCTGGAATGTAGTTTTTATCGGTACAGAAGGAATGATTTTACCGCGCCATAAATACAGTGAATACAACGGCGCAAACTCCAGACAAGCACCCGCCAATTTAATGCCAGTGGGTACAGGTGCTTACCGCGTCGTCGAATTTAAACCAGGAGATACAGTAGTTTATGAACCAAATATTGAATATTGGGAAGCAGACAAACCCCACTTTCAACGTATAGAATTAAAAGGTGGGGGCGATGCCACCTCAGCAGCGCGAGCAGTTTTGCAAACCGGAGATGCTGACTATGCTTATAACCTCCAAGTCGAAGCACCAATATTGCAGCAACTAGAAGCAGCAGGTAAAGGTCAAGTCGTAGGAATTTTTGGTCCTCAAGTTGAACGTATTCATATTAATCTTTCCGATCCGAAACAAGGTTCTAATTTAGAATTTCCCCATCCTTTTTTCACCGAATTACAGGTACGTCAAGCATTTAATTTAGTAGTTGATCGGGAAACTATTGGCGATCGCCTTTATGGTGATACGGGTAAAGCTACTGCTAATCTCTTGGTTGCGCCTCAAAAGTTTAATTCTCCTAATACTAAGTATGAATTTAATCTCGAAAAAGCAGCAGCATTATTAGATGAGGCGGGATGGCAAGATAGTAATGGCGACGGTATCCGGGATAAAAATGGAGTGGAAATGACCGTATTATTTCAAACTTCAGTTAATCCCCTGCGTCAGAAAACTCAGGAAATAGTTAAACAAGCGCTGCAGTCTATTGGGGTGGGGGTAGAATTAAAAAGTATTGATGCGAGTATCTTTTTTGCTGGCGATCCGGCAAATACTGATACCACCGAACGTTTTTCTGCTGACTTGGAAATGTTTACCACTGGCAATACTAGCCCCGACCCTGGTGCTTATATGAAGTATTACACTTGCGATACTATTCCCGATCGGTCTAATAACTGGAGTGGGGATAATGTTTCTCGTTATTGTAATCCTAAATATGACCAACTCTGGCAACAGTCTACGAATGAGTTAGACCTGCAAAAGCGACAACAACTTTTGATTCAGATGAATGATATGTTAGTGGAGGAGGTAATAGTTATCCCACTGGTTGCCCGTGCTGATGTGGTGGGAGTTAGTAATAATATTGTTGGGGTCGAGCTAACACCTTGGGATTTAGGAACGTGGAATATTGCTGAGTGGAAACGGGAGTAGGGGAGTTTGGGGAGGTTGGG
This sequence comes from Microcoleaceae cyanobacterium, assembly GCA_049647275.1. Classification (GTDB taxonomy): domain Bacteria; phylum Cyanobacteriota; class Cyanobacteriia; order Cyanobacteriales; family Microcoleaceae; genus JASJEE01. The sequence continues at coordinate 11,380 of JBARXI010000845.1, read as the reverse complement.
AAGTGTGGGGAAGTTGGGGGAGAGGTTTTAATGTGCAGAAAACTTACCCACATTCTACAGTTAGACGTGCTACTACTCTGGTCTAATATAATTAAAATGGCTATAATTTTTCCCCCACTTACTTTACCGAAGAATTAATGTGAAAAGCCTCTTCTTCTTTGAAGAAATAAATCAAAAAAATCCTTTTCATCAATCCTATCCGTTTGAAGTAGAAGTGATTGTTAATTGTTAATTATTAATTTTTGAACCTATTTTTAATTGAAAAGCAACAAAATTTGGGAGTAAAAACTACATTGAAAAGACTCAAAGTGATATTTTTTGGCATCTCTATCTGGGCAACAATATTTCTATTTTCTCACAGCGCCAACTCTACTCAAGCAGAAAATTTTTCCACATTTACAGAATGGTGTATCAATCAAACCAATATTTCTCGCACTGCCCAATATACAGTTAAAATTCTCTTACAAAAAGCAGGAACTAATGATTGTACTGAAGCAGAGGAAAAACTTTCCCGTCTCTCCAGGCTTTCCCTCAACAATAATCGTATTAGAAATATTACCCCTATATCCAGCCTCAAAAATCTCACCCAACTTTCCCTAAATGATAATGAAATTTTAGAATTATCCCCTCTCTCTAATCTCCCTAACTTGACTAATTTATCTCTCGAGAGTAATAGAATTAAAGATTTTTCTGACTTATCTAAATTAACTAACCTAACTCATCTCAATCTTAACGATAATAGAATTGTAAATTTGTCTCCTATCTCTAACTTCACTAAACTAACTCATCTCAACCTAATTTTTAATCAAATTGAGGATTTATCTCCCCTATCCAACTTGACTAAATTAACCAAACTAAATCTCGGAGTTAATCGCATTAGGAATCTCAGCCCACTTTCAACTTTAACGAATCTAACTCACCTATATCTTAACGATAATAATATTAGGCAACTTTCTCCCCTATCTAACTTAAATAAGCTACAAAATTTATATCTACATAGCAATCAAATTAGCGACCTTTCTCCTCTTTCTAACCTAAGTAACCTAATTTATCTTGGCCTCAGCGAAAACTACATCACTGAAGTATCTGCCCTTTCTAGTTTAAGGAATCTAAAATTTCTCATACTCATTTTTAATCAAATCACAAAAGTCGATTCTTTATCCAGCTTGAATAACCTGAGTTTACTAGATTTAAGTCGTAACAGAATTACAGATATTAGTTCCCTATCAACTCTGACTCAATTAGAATCTATTAATATTGGGAATAATCCAGTTACTAACAAAAATTGCCCGATTCAACCAGAATCAATTTGTCGATTTTAACAACTTTATTCAAAAAATAGCAAAATCTAAATATAGCGGTTCTCATCCTTTATAAAGTACAGTATTTTTTCTCTTCCTTATTTCTTATTCCCTATTCCCTATTGCCTGACGGAGCTGTTGCCTGTTGCCAAAAATCTAAAACTTATGTATCTCACCAAGAGCGAGAAATACTATATATTCAAAACAATTTTAGTCAGAACCAAAAAAGTAAAACGAAAAGTCTTTATGTCAACCACATTGACTTTATTTTTAGGAATTTATTATTGTTTGCCCGCACTTTCCCAAGAGTCACAACTAACAAACAATTACACAACATTCAAACAATGATGTGAACATAAAGCTAATCTTTCTGAGTCAACGAAACCTACTGTCGATGTATTATTAGAAGCTGTCGGCACAGAAGATTGTAATCTGGCAAATGAAAACTTTTATAGTACAGATAGAATTAGCATATTTCATCGTCAAATCACAGATATTTAACCCATTTAGACTCTAAAAAATCTACAAATTCTCAACCTAAAGTTTAATAAAATTAAAGATATTAGTTTTTTGTCTAATTTAGCTAATTTGATTGAACTTGATTTATGGAATAATCAAATATATGATATTAGTCCTCTGGCAAATTTATCAAAACCGATTGAGGTAAATTTAATTAACAACCCAATAAAAAAGATTGATTTGTGGAATAATCTAGTCTCCGATCTTAGCCCTCTTCTTAATTTAACTAAACTTACCAAACTGAATTTAATTAACAACCCAATAAAAAAGATTACTCCTTTATCTAATTTGACTTAAATTAGTTAAATTCAATTCAACTTACTAGCCTACGTCTTTCTAGCAATAATATTACAAATATTAGCCCTTAATCATCTCTGACTAATTTAATTAACCTTGAATTTATAGATAATTAAATTCAAATTACTTCCGTTTAGTGTTTGTAGCGGTGATGCAGAAGATTCACAAAAAGCAGACCCCTGCATTGATATTGAGTAAAACATCAAAATTTTGCTTATAATAGTTAAGTTAATAACTCAAAAGATTACCTCTGAACAGAAGGAAGAATTATGTGGCCTACCTGTATAAACAATTTATCTCCTATAGAGGTTAACTTTAATCAAGAAATACCAGAATTTTTGAAGAAAGCTTTTAATAAAGAGGGGATATTTAACGAATACGAAATGTTTATGCCTATTCGTCTAGTTAGAATTTTAGGCAATTGCAGTACACTATTGTATCTTGATTGTCCGAATATTCCTAACCACCATTTAGACATTGTTGAAGATTATATGAGCTATCCAGACTATGATGACGATCCAGAGTATTATGATCAGGGAAGATATCACTGGTTTGATTTCGATCTTGTAGGAACGGAGCAAGGATATTTGCCATTACGGATGGTTTTTAATGAAGGTGATGGTGATTGTAATGATGGTTATTGGGGAGCTATATGGGAGCGCAATACAGAAGATATTATTGCCAATATTATATGTGGTAATGATATATCAACAGTGGAAGCAATCTCAGAGCAACATATAGATATTTATGAGTTTCAAGAAATTTTAATTCCTCGGAATTTTGATAACAATATAATCAAGCTTAATAATGGTGTCAGTCTTCACATGGCTAAGAATCTAAAGTTAGAGAAATTTTTAATTTTGGCAATTAGATTTTGCGATAAATTAACATATTATGAGGAGAGGATAGAGTATAAAAAGTCAAAAAATCATAATTCAAAGTGAAATAGATTAACAATTTTTAATTATAGCGTTTCTCATAGACCAAATCCATATAAAATTATTGATTAAAAACTAAAATAAATATCTATAATAGTTAGGAAGTAAAAAGATTAATACTGGATATAGAATAATTATGTGGCCGAAATGTATCAACAATTTATCTCCTCTTCAAGGTAAATTTAGCTTGGAAATTCCAGAGTTTTTAAAGACTGCCTTCAACAAACAGGGGATATTTAATGAAGAGGAAATGTTTATGCCTATTCGTCAAGTTAACATTTTAGGTATTTGCAGTACAGCGTTATACCTCGATTGTCCTAATATTCCCGACCACCATTTGTATCATGCTGAAGGACATAAAGACGATCCAGATTATGATATGGGAAGATATTTCTGGTTTGATTTTGATATTGTAGGAATGGATGGAGAATATTTGCCACTACGGATGGTTTTTAATGAAGGTGATGCTGATTGTAATGATGGTTTTTGGGGTGTTGTTTGGGAGCGTAATACAGAAGAGATTATTGCCAATATTATCAGTAGCGGTGATATGGAAACAACGGTAGAAGTCATCTCAAAAAAACACATTGATATGTATGAGTCTCAAGAAATTGTAGTTCCTACTATTTTTTATAACACTATAGTTGCTAACGATACAAAGCTAGAAAAAATTCTGTATTTGGTGATGCAGTTTTGCTATGAATGGATATATGACGAGGATGATACAGAATCAATATATGACGAGGATGATATAGAGTAGAAGTTAACTTAGAATAATTCAGAGTCAAATGGAGTAATTATTTTTCACTATAGTGTTTTTCATACTTAGTGATGTACATTTATTTTTTTTTTTTCTTTTCTGTTCTCTATTCCCTAAAACCTAGAAATGTGTATTTTACCAGTATGAGAATTACTATATACATCCTCCACGAAAGCCTCTAATTTTAATTATGGGGATTTTCTGTTTCCTGTTCCCTACTGAGATATTTAGTCAAATAATCAGCTATTTTTTCACTAGCACCAGGTCTACCCATCCTTTGAATACCATTTGTGAATAAAAGTTTTTAAATACTCCTTGTCTGCCAAAATTTGCTTAACTTTTTGAGCCGCTTCTTGCCGGATAAAATTATGAGAAAGCCTCACTTTTCACTTTTTAAGGGTGGTTGGGGGAATCTATCAAATCAACCAAACACCCTCTGAGATATTTAGTCAAATAATCAGCTATTTTTTCACTACCACCAGGTCTACCCATCCTTTGAATACCATTTGTGAACACAAGTTTTTAAATACTCCTTGTCTGCCAAAGTTTCTTTTACTTTTTCAGCTGCTTGTTGGAAAATAAAATTATGAGAAAGCCTCACTTTTGACTTTTTAAGGGTGGTTGGGGGAATCGATCAAATTAACCAAACACCCTCTGAGATATTTAGTCAAATAATCAGCTATTTTTTAACTACCACCAGGTCTACCCATCCTTTGAATACCATTATTGAAATCTACTTTACCTTTGTATTGGCAATGTAAAGCATTAACACAAACCCCACTTCATCTACTAAACTGACTAAAATATCCAATCAAATGTATATATATAAGAATTACCCTTAAATATGAGGATGAATTATGTGGCCTACCTGTATAAATAAGCTATCACCTATAGAGATTAACTTGAACCAAGAAATACCAGAATTTCTAAAGGAAACTTTCAATAAAAAAGGGATATTTAATGAAGACAAAATGTTTATCCCTGTTCGTATAGTAAAAATTCTAGGTACTTGCGATACAGCCTTATATACTGATTGTCCTAATATACCGGAAAACCATTTAGACTTAGCTATGAACGATCCAGACTACTATGATTTTGGACTATACCACTGGTTTGATTTTGATATTCTAGGAATAGATGGAGTCTCGTTACCACTAAGGGTTGTTTTTAATGATGGTAATGCTGATACTAACGATGGTTTTTGGGGAGTTGTTTGGGAGCGTAATACAGAAGAAATTATTGCTAATATTATCAGTAGTGGCGATATGGAAACAACGATAGGAACAATCTCAAAAAAACACATTGATATGTACGAGTCTCAGGAAATTTTAATTCCTACTATTTTTGAGAATACTGATAATGGTTTAATAAGTGATAATATCATAGTTGCTAACGAGAAAAATCTAGAAAAATTTATACGTTTTGCGATTCAGGTTTACTATGAGTTTCTGTCCTGGGTTTAGCTAAAACAACTTGAAAAACAAACTGATATCATGTCCGGTAGCATCTATGATAAAGAAAGGTAAGTCAGAAGTCATAAACAAAGAAAAAGATTAAACGAGGAATAGGTATTTCCAAAGCGTTATACACAAACTCGCCTCAACGGACATAATCTTAAAAGCTAATTTTATCTTTCCTTTTAACCAGTATCTATTTCCTAAAACCTACAACAATGAAGTAATTCTATTTCACTATAAGTTTCTACCAAAATCTCTATAATTAAAATTAGGATATTTTTTGTTTCTTGTTCCCTACTGAAATATTGCATCAAATAATCAGCTATTTTCTCACTACCACCAAGTCTACTTATCCTTTGAATACCATTTGTGAATAGAAGTTTTTAAATACTCCTCATCTACTAAAGTTTATTTGACTTTTTGACCAGCCTCTTGCCAGATAAAATTATGACAAAGCCTCACTTTTTAAGGGTGTTGGGAGAATCTATCTAATCAACTAAACACGAGCTGAGATATTGAATTAAATAATCAGCTATTTTTTCACTACCACCAGGTCTACCCATCCTTTCAAAACCATTCTGAATACAAGTTTTTAAATACTCCTTATCTGTCAAAGTTTGCTTAACTTTTTCAGCCGCTTTTTGCCGGATAAAATTATTAGCTGGTTGTTTACCAATAACCTGTACTGAACAACCTAAAAGTCTAGTTTGAGCTTCCGCAAACCGATAAGTAAATGACGGACCTTCACCAGGAATAGTAATTATAGGTTTTCCCAATCCAACAGCTTGTTCAATTGCAGTTCCCGCCATCCCAATTACTAAATTTGACTGTTGTAAAATATCGGCAAAAGCATCCTCATAACAAATTACTTCTATTGAATATTCCTCAGTTAAAAATGTTAACTTACCTGCTTGATATTGCCAACCTTCAGAAGTAGCAATTCCTGCCGAATGTAAAGCAAACGCCTCTAGTTCAGACATTAAAATTGGCACAGTTGCAGCTCGGAACTGACAAACATTTTCTCCCATAACTTTGACAATTTCTTTTACCAGTTTCAGCAGCAAAGATAGATTTCTGCCAGCTTCCGGTAAACGAGACCCTGGTAAAATACCAATAGTAAATAATCCGGCTTTTAATTGTAAGTTTTTACCAGTAGAAATTAAATTATCCATCACAGGCGTACCGACAAATTCTGCCTTTTTAATTCCTTGTCGGTTTAAATCTTTGGCAGTCAAAGCATCTCTAGCAAAAACTTTTAAACATCTTGAATTATTTAGTAACTTCGGCAAAATTAAACCCAGATTAATCTGCCCTTCATAGTAACTAGAATCAGCCGAAAGAAAGACCACATAAGGAAGCTTTGTCGAATAAGCGATCGCTGCAACTACAATATCTCCAGTAGCCATAATTAAATCGCAGTTTTTAGAAAATTTCCAAACTGCCTGTAACTGCTGCCAAGTTAAACTAATTAACCCTTGTCCTACATCTTTAAATAAGAATAAAGGATTCAGATAAAAAAAACCTCCCGATGGCATATTTGCTGTGGGGGCAATAATTGGTATCCCTAAATTTTTATAATTATTACCAGCACCGACAATAGGCATAGCTGATAGTTTTGCCTCTGGGCAAATTTTACTAAAAGCTTGAATAATTTGACAATTATGTGTATCTTCTCCGTGACCATTACTTAAGAATAGTATGTTTTTTGTTTTCATAATTATGATTGAGACAAATAGTAGAATATATCTGTAAAAAAAATCTAAAAACTGCATCAAATAGGGAATATTCGCTTGGTTATGGCGGATTATAAAATATCATATCATTTGTGTGGAATTGTTTGCGCTGATGACCACTTCCTCGTATTGGCTTAATATTTTATTTATAGATACTTTCTAAGTTTTGAGAAATTTTATAATTATTAAAATCAAACCAAGCACGAATATTAATTCTATAAAATTGTTAATTACCTCGTGAACAAAACCAGAGCATTGGTGAACAGATTTTTTTTCTGGATTTGTGCAAATAATCAGAGGCTTTTTACCTGAATTATTCGGTTAAACATTTTAGCCAAGAGTAAAAATCTCCAACTATTGAATAAATCAGCATGAACAAAACCGGAGCATTGGCGAACATAATTTTTTTCTGGATTTGTGCAAATAATCAGAGGCTTTTTACCTGAATTATTCGGTTATAAATTTCAGCCAAGAGTAAAATCACAAAACTATTATTACTTTTCCCCCTTCCCAAATTGCCAGATATTTTTTTCACAACCACGCCGATAATTGCTAGAGCAGAAAAATAACAGAAAGTTGAAAGTTTTTTTATTTGCTTTTATTTAACTTATTCCTTTTTCCTTCTCCCTTTGAAAAATACCATTAAAATGTAAAAAAATAAGCTAAAATTTCCAGAAGTCGTACTTATAAATTAAAAATTATGGCGCATTCTATACAAATACAACCATATCCCCCAGAATTACCAGAAATAGAAGAAGAATCTTATGTTGACTACCATTATGATGACCCAGAAGATTTACCAGGCTCTCTCGATCTTGAACCTGATGCCCCAGCACCAGATATATCTCTGATAGATTATACAGAACAGACAACTACTAGAATAAAAATATTAACACCAAAAGCTTGTATTCCCTACCTCGAATCTGACTCAGTTTCTTGGATTAATCTACTAGGTTTGGGTAATCAAACATCTTGGGAACAGATGGCAAAAGTATTTCAAATACATCCTCTTACGGTCGGAGATATTGTTAACGTTCCTCAAAGACCTAAAATTGTACAAGACAAAAATCAACTGACAATTATTACCTGGATGGTACGAATTAAATCCGATTTAGAGCCATTTGATAAAGAGCAAGTAAGTATAATTTTGGGGAAAAAACATTTAATCACAGTTCAAGAAAATCCCGAATATGATTGTCTAAAGCCTGTAAGAGAACGGATTAAAAATAATCGCGGAGTTATTCGGAAACAAAAAGTAGATTATTTAGCTTATTCTCTCCTAGATACAATTATTGATGGTTTTTTTCCAGTATTAGAAGAATATGGAGAACGCATCGAAAAAATAGAAGATGAAGTGGTATTTAACCCCAGCCGTAAGACAATGAAAAAAATCTATAAACTGCGGCGAGAATTGTTAAGTTTACGTCGGGCTATTTGGTCACAAAGAGAAGCTATTAATATTCTGATTCGAGATGGTAGCCCCTTGATAAATCCTGATATATTGGTTTATTTTCGCGACTGTTATGAACATACAATTCAACTCAGAGATATAGTAGAAACTTATCGCGAATTGGCTTCCGATTTAATGGATATTTATTTATCCTCAGTAAGTAATAAAATGAATGAAGTTATGAAGCTACTAACTGTAATCTCTTCAATTTTTATTCCATTAACTTTTATAGCTGGAGTATATGGAATGAATTTTAATCCACAAACATCTCCTTGGAATATGCCAGAATTAGATTGGCGTTATGGTTATCCCCTCTGCTTGTTCGTCATGTTGACTACTGCCCTTTGTTTGGTCTATTTTTTCTGGCGCAGAGGATGGTTTGATAATTTTTCAACTACTATCAAAGAGGATGATTAATCAAATAATCTAATATTGTTTGAAATAAAATTTACCAAGAATAGATTTTTTTGCTAGAATGATGTAATGTAAAAATAGGTAAAAAGTAGGTGCGGCGGTTGCGGACTCCATATAAAGAGTCTGAGGAAAGTCCGGGCTCCCTAAAGACCAAGCTTGCTGGATAACTCCCAGTGCGAGCGATCGTGAGGATAGTGCCACAGAAACATACCGCCATTGTAGATGGAATAATATTATTCAAGTCTACAAGGGTAAGGTTGCAAAGGTGCGGTAAGAGCGCACCAGCAATGTCGTGAGGCATTGGCTCGGTAAACCCCGGCGGGGAGCAAGGTCGGAGGAATTATGGTTGGTCTTTTACCAGTTCCGTTGCATTATAGATTTATCTATGGTGTTAGGTGTACCGCAAGAGGTGTCTGGTAACAGGCATCCCAGATAGATAACCGCACTCTTAATTGGTTTCAGTTAAGAGAACAGAACCCGGCTTACTTCCTACTTTTTCCTTATTTTTATCTGATTTTTATTTTTTCCGACAATACCATAAAGCTATTAGTTGAAATATCTATTAAAAATACTAATTTTTTATTATATTACAGGTTAATTAAAAGCAAAAAAGAATCAACAGTTTAATTAAAAACAATTCCAACATAAATAGACATCTGGTGGAAAATAAATAAACTTTTTAATTAGCTCGGCTAAGGAAAGAAAAAGTCCCCCTAAAAAAACTTTTTCGTGCCTTTTTAGTAAAAAAATCTTACCTGTTGCCTACTCCTGCAAAAAATCTATATCTTTTTCGCAGAGGTCTAATAATCAACAATTGAAATAACCGTAAATATTAAAACTAACTAATGCAGACCGTAGAAAAATTAACTACACAACCCCTCGAACAACCTCTGATAATAGCAGGTAAAAAATTTAACTCCCGCCTAATGACAGGTACAGGAAAATATTCCACTCTAGAAAAAATGCAGCAGAGCATAGAAGCTAGTGGATGCGAAATTGTAACTGTAGCGGTACGACGGGTACAAACTCAAGCTCCTGGCCATGAAGGATTAGCTGAAGCCATAGATTGGAAAAAAATCTGGATGTTGCCAAATACTGCTGGTTGTCAAACGGCCGAAGATGCAGTCAGAGTTGCTAGGTTGGGACGAGAAATGGCAAAATTATTAGGCCAAGAAGATAATAATTTTGTCAAACTAGAAGTTATTCCCGACCCTAAGTATTTGCTCCCAGACCCTATTGGCACATTACAAGCAGCAGAACAACTAATCAAAGAAGGTTTTGCCGTTTTACCTTATATCAATGCTGACCCGTTGCTGGCAAAAAGACTCGCAGAAATTGGTTGTGCTACAGTTATGCCCTTGGGTTCTCCCATAGGGTCTGGCCAGGGAATCCAAAATGCAGCCAATATTAAAATAATTATTGACAATGCTATCGTTCCTGTGGTAATTGATGCAGGAATAGGAACTCCAAGTGAAGCAACTCAAGCAATGGAAATGGGAGCCGATGCTTTATTAATTAATTCAGCGATCGCTCTGGCGAAAAATCCACCAGTTATGGCTAAAGCCATGGGCATGGCCACAGAAGCTGGACGTTTAGCTTATGTAGCAGGCAGAATACCGATAAAAAATTACGCGATCGCCTCTTCTCCTTTGAGTGGGATGATTAATAGCTCTAATAGCTAGTAATAATTTTTCTTATCTTTACAAATATTTACAAATTGTCTGTTATTCTAAGTAAAGATAAAAAAAAAATAAAGGATAGGTAATTATGCCATATACTACAGAAGAAGGTGGACGTCTTAATAATTTTGCAGTAGAGCCAAAAGTTTATCAAGCTGATGCCCCAGATCAAAAACAACAAATGAATTATCTGGTTCTAGGAGCTTTAGCAGTATTATTAATCGGAGGATTAGTATTTGTGGCTGTTTCTGTTTCTGCTTAAACTTTTACAATTAATAGTAAAGATCGTAACCAGGTTTGTGAGCTATCTCAAACCTGGTTATTAATATTGAAAGTAGCCAAAACCCACAAACTATTCATCCAGAGTCAGATTCAGAAACTTGAAAAACCTAGTAAGTGCTTAGGCAAAATTAATTACACAGTTCTCAATGTAATAATAAATAGCTGTATTCTTTTAGTCTAATACCAATTCACTTAAAAAATGTCACAAATAGTTGGGAACTGATGAAGTGAAATAATAAGCTGAAATTACTGTAAAATTGAGGTTTCAAGTCCCTAAAATATCACTTCTGACTCACAGAAGTGCGCTACCAGGTGCGTCTGTCACCGACGCGGGGTCGCACCGCGCACCGCTTCTGACTTTTGACTTTAGTGAAAGGGGTAAATACAGCTCGGAAAAACTTATCTAAGGTTCATCAAACTTACTCATAACTATAGCTATGAAACTAAAATGAGTAAGTTTCCTCAGTTGTCTATCCATTAAGTCGTTATCAGCTACAATTAAGGTATGAAGCTAGTTGAACGTCATGTTATTACCAAATCACATCATTTG
>JBARXI010000844.1:0-10195 GCA_049647275.1 Microcoleaceae cyanobacterium | reverse complement strand
AAGAGAGTTTTTTGTTGATTATTTAATTTAAGTTTTGTTCTGATGGACTTCATGCAGATTCAATACAGGATCATAGTGTCCTTTCTGACTGATCATACCGTTATTCGTTAATTAAGTCAATGCTCTTGCCCTTTGTCCCTTGCCTTCCCCCTCAAAATGTTCAATTAATTTTGCCCAGGTACTTATATGCTATTAGTAGTACCCAATTTCAAACTACTTATGGCTTACGACCGCGAAAAACAAATAGCAATTGAAGCAGCCCTAGTTGCTGCCAAACTCTGCGAACAAGTACGCGGAAATATTCCGCCAGCAATGGAAAAAGGCGACAAAAGCCCTGTTACTGTTGCTGACTATGGCGCTCAGGCTGTGATTTGCAAAGCCCTAGGAGAGTCATTTCCAGATGACCCAGTGGTAGGAGAAGAAGATGCTACTGAGTTACAAAGTCCAGAAATGGCAGAAAACTTGACAAAAGTGACAAATTATGTAAAAGAACAAATTCCAGATGCTACGCCAGAGCTGGTAGTCAAGTGGATTAACCAAGGTAACGGTAAAGTCGGGCCTCGTTATTGGACGTTAGACCCCATTGATGGAACAAAAGGGTTTTTACGTCAAGACCAATATGCAGTGGCGTTAGCATTGGTGGAAGCAGGAGAAGTTAAGGTAGGGGTGTTAGTTTGCCCGGCGATGCCAGTGGAAAATAATCAACCGGGAATGTTGTATGTGGCGGTGCGGGGTGAAGGGGCAGCAATGATGCCTGTTGCCGGAGGCGAACTGACTCCGATTCATGTTGTCAAACCTGATGATACAGTTAATATGCGGTTTGTCGAGAGTGTGGAAAGTTCTCACGGCGACCAAGACCGTCAGAATGCTGTGGCGAAAGCTGCAGGTATTACTGCGCCATCAGTGCGAGTAGATTCTCAGGCTAAATATGGCATTGTGGCTTCTGGGCAAGCTGCTTTATATTTGCGGTTACCATCGCCGAAGTCGCCTAATTATCGGGAGAATATTTGGGATCATGCTGCTGGTGCAATTGTGGTAGAGGAAGCTGGCGGGCGCGTTTCTGATATTCATGGTAAACCTTTGAATTTTGCTGATGGGGCGAAGATGCTTGATAACCGGGGTGTTGTTGTTAGTAATGGGGTGATTCACGAGCAGGTTTTGGCTGCTTTACAGGAATAGAATTTTTCATAGTGTGAGCGATCGCTAAATTACCTTAAGGTCAGGGATGACTCCTCCCTAACCTCTCCTACAAAGATAGGGGTTAGGGGGTTATATCATGTCCGGTTGAATACTTACACTTTGGAGGAAGGAAGGCAGAAAACAGAGGGCAGAAGGCAGAAGGGAAAGAAAGGTTTAAAGGGTAATGGTTTTTTATCACTAATTATCCGGACATGATATTATTTATATTATGTCCGGTTAAACAGTTATAAATAAACGACAGAGGAGTCAGGAGTCTGTAGGGGTAATTCATGTTTGCGCAGCATTCCGCAGGAAATTACCCCTACAGGAATCAGGAGTCGTAGGGAAGGAAGAAGAAAGCTTTAGTTATCTAGGAGAGAAGGAGAAAGTTTTTTTATCACGCTATTATCCCAACATGATATTAGGTCATTCCAAAATATCAGAAACCTCGATCGCTCCTCCTTGACGACGCACCACATCAGAAACTTCTGCATACATATTCCCTACCATTCCATAATGTTGGGTAAATAATGAATGACACCCAATAATAATTAACAATTCCTGAGCGCGAGAAAAGGCAACATTTACCCGTTCAGGTTTTTTGGCAAATCCTACTTTTCCTTCTTGATTATTTCTCACCATACTAACGATAATAACTTGTCTTTCCATACCTTGAAATCTGTCAACTGTACCAGTTCTAATATGCAGCGATGGAAAATTTTCAGGATTAATTCTTGACTCTATTAGTCGCAATTGAGCATTATAAAATGTGATAATGCCTAATTCTTTTCTTGGTTGTCCGTCGGCAACTTTAACAGACCAATTTTTTTCCATTTCAGCGCACAATTTTTCAATTACATCAACTTCTCTTTCGTTAAAGGGTGATGTGCCTTCTTTTTTTTCCATAAAACTTTCTATTTGTGGCATTTTCACCCAGATAAGATGTTGATTTTCCTGAATAATCTTCCCTGCTTTGCCAGCTAAATTATGGGCGCGTTGTTTATCTGGTTCGAGAAGACCGCATTGTAAACGATGCTGATAAAACTGATTAATTGCTCCCATAATATTCGGGTGCATTCGATACTGAATGGTTAACATCTGCTTAATTTTTTCTGCTGCTGTCTCGAAGTGAGTTTTAAATAGTGACTCTTCTAAAAATTGTAGTTCTTCTTTTGTACTATTCATCTGTTCAGCAATTTCTTCAATAGTATTATTCTGGAGCATGGGTGGTAACTGGCGATGGTCTCCTACTAATACTAATTTTTTGCCTTTCAAGGCTGGAATTAATATTTCTGGGGGAGTACATTTACTAACTTCGTCAATAATTACTACATCAAAACTTTTGAATTCTTCTGCAAAATTTCGACTGGCGGCTTGTACGCAGGTAATACCAATTACGTTGGCGTTGTCGAGGTAGATTTTCTTTAAGTCATTGCTATCTTTTTCTGAGGGGTTTTGCAGTTTTTTTATCCAGTCTTGGATAAAGTTTTGGTGGCGGTTTAGATAAGTTTCTTCTGTTTCTAATTCTTGTTGCCAATTTTTTAGCTGAAGTTTGATTTTCTGTAATAATTCTCTGGTAAATAATCCTGTTTCTGGAAGGGGGGGTTTGAGATTTTCTGGGATTTTTTGCCATGTTGATTCCCACCAGTTTCTTTCGGTTATTAAGGTGGTTGATAATTGTTGTTGGAGAGCTTGTTGAATTTCTTTAATTTCGGTTTGGCAAGATTGGAGTTGTTGGTGGAATTTCTCGGTTTTTTCTTGAATGCTGTTGAGTTTGACTTGAAGAATATTTTTAATATTTGCTAGAACTGCAAATGGTTCTAATGATGGAATAATTTTTTCAAGCTGACTAAGATGATTTTCCCAAGATTTTACTTTTTCTGTAAAGTTAGCTTTGTCGCTTAATACTTGTAATGGTTCGGCTTCGAGATACTGTTTGCTTAAATTTATAATTTGGTTGTCAATTAACGATTGATTGTTTATCTGTTGTAAAATTTGCACAAAGTCCTGATATTTTTGGTCGATTTGTTGACGGCAGTTTATTACTTCTTCTTCAGATAGCTGTATTTGTTGGTTATAGTCTTGCAAGATTTTTAAATGCGTCTCTGACTGTTCCTGATTTTTCTCAATTTGCTTTTGATTGTCTCTTTTTAACGGGAGTAAAAATTCTCGTGAATTATGCAGGATTTGATTAAATATTTTATCGATTATCTCTGTCAAAGTATTTGACATATTCTCTGGTTCCCAGACCAGACTATATTTAATCTCATTTTCATGGAAAAATGTACTTATTTTTTCCACTAAATGTTGTCGTTGCTTTTGGTTTAGTCGCTGATAAATTGAAAATGCTTCAGCAAAATCTTGCCACTTTTTATAATCGCTTTCTGACAAAACAATCGGTGGTTGACTTAGACTAATTTGCAAAAATTCGTCAAAGCGATATTCTCTGCCTTGGATATTCTGAAAACCACGACTTGATTCAGCATTTAATGCTTTTTCTAATCGCTCCCAATCTGGCAAACTATTAATAGCTTGAGAGCCATAGTCTGATAAAAGTTGTAATTTTCTTGCAGCAGCAAGTTTAATTAAATTTTCTGGTAATTCAATTAAATCTAATTTGAAAGGTTTACCATTTTCCCAACATTCTTTCAATTCCTCAAATATACGATTTTTTCCAGTCTTTAACCAAACACCTACTTCAGAGACAACTAAATCTATTTGACTTTTTTGCGATAGAAATTTCTGTAATGTTGTTTGGAGGTTTTCGTAAATTTTCTGTTGTTGCCCATAGTCTATTTTTAACTGCTCAAACTGACTATGATTTTGTCGATAAACCTGCACCATATTCTCAGTTTCCGACATAACTATAACTGCTTTTTTTGCCAGAACTAATCCAGTCTGAAATTCCTGCTGTGAAACATCAACATTTTCTTTCAACCAAACTGCTAAACCAAACCCACCCAGTGCCGGAATATCCAAACCTATTTTGGCAGCAATATCCCTACCCAAACGCACATTTTCTAGAAAATATTTCACCGATTTTTCTGACTCAGAGTATGGTTGTAAACGAGGTAAAAAATTACTTACCTCTGAATCTTCCCAATTAACATTAGGTGCAGAATTTAATAAAGAATCTAACCCCAATATCAGAGAACTTAATTCCTCTTTTTCCAAATCTAACTGAGGAATTTCAGTTTCTAAAAACTGTCTATTTGCCGACAAAGTAATTTGCCGACTGCTCAAATCTTGATGTTGACTTGCCCAGACTTCCTCCGACTCCACATAAACATTAAATCGCTCCGACTCCATCAACAAACCCTGTAAAAGTTGTACCCGTTGCAGTCGCTCCTCTAAATCATTTTGACAATCATCAGCAGTATTTTTCAACCAAGTACCAATCACCCGCTCCTCCAAAAATGCCTCTCCCTCTTCCTGCACTTTTTCCGCCTTTCCCTTGCGTACAGCACGAATAATCGGATTATGAACTAATCTACTCAAAGCATTATCAACCGCCAAATTTGCTTGAGAAGCAATTAAAGTACGTCCCCCACGCAAGGCAACTTGATAACAAATTTCAGCAATAACAGTAGTTTTACCCGTACCGGGAGGACCTTGAATTAAAGCTAAATCTGGGGAAGCCAAAACTGTTTCCACAGCAGCGACTTGGTTAGTATTAGCCGAGGATAATAATAAATCCTGGGGCTGAAGTTTAATACTTTTCTTTGGCATTCTGGCATAAGCTGTATCAAAGAAAAATTCCCCCAAATATGGATTCTGACAACGACCATTTTGCAAATCTTCTAACGCTCGACGTTTGCGTTTAATCTGAGCAATATCCCCAAAATCTGCAAAAAACAAAAATCCGGTTTTCGGTATTTTATAACTCCCACCAGTAATACTTTCAACTATTTCAGAATCCAACTTTATCCGAACTTTGCCTTCTTCCCACTCAATATTAGCTATTACTCCTAACTTCTCTCCCTCCCTCCCATCTCTACCTGCAGGAGAATTGCCGAAAAGCTGAATCTCCTGATTTCGAGCCTCAAAAAGTCGTCGCCGAAACTCATCATCATCCAGAGCGGTTGCGGCACTTCCATCAATAGTTGCCGAAACAATATCAATTTCAAAAGTAATCTTTCTGGCATCACTACCGTAGTTATGACTGAGGAAAGGTACGCAAAATTGACGTTTTTCTGCCATACGTTGCTCAATTTCCACAAAAGTTCTCCAAGCAGGTAGTTGGTCTTCTGTAGAAACGCGGTCGCCAAAAAAAGGCATTTTTGCCATAGACCGTACTGCTCCGAGTGGCACTCCTCGTCGATATTGATGTTGTGGCAATAAACGAATCTGAAAAGAGAGACTAAACTCATCTTTTTCTGCTTCGTGGGATATAAACCGCACCGATAAAAGTTTTAAAACTCTGTCTCCATCAGCGTTAACTGCTGCCAGTAAAGTCAAAGTTTTATCCCAGTCTTTATCTTCGCGGTCTGTAGCCAAAGTTAGTTCCCAAATTTCTTCCCCTGCTTCTTTTCCTGGTGCTTGACGGCGCACATAATATAAGTGAGAATCTCCGCCCAATAATTCAGATATTAATTTTTGGGCACGCTCCCGACGTTGGAAAAAATCGGGATATTTCTTAAGAGCTGTTTCGCCTAACTGAGCACAGAGCAACTTATCTATTATCCTCTTGCCAGAAAACTGATAACCCCAATCTTGAGAATTTAACACCTTAGCAGGCAGAACTTTTCTTTCTTTTTCTGAGACTGGAGTTGTGGGAAGTGGGGAGATGATTTTTGCAGAAATTTCGATTTCTCGTCTACCATCTGCTGCGGATAGAAAAATTAAACCAGATAAATTTGTGCCAGTGGGAATATCTGCGGTATTCAGCACAACTTCTAAATTTTGTAACCCAGGCGATAGATAATTTGACCGCAACTGTAACCAACTCACATCCGATACAACCTCGCAAGCTGACCCCAGTTGTATTTCCCACGAACGTTCGACCTGTCGATTTGTTTCTATTTCTCCAAACTCAATAATTGTCGGAATATCCCAACTTGCTCCTTCCCACTCAACATTTTCCGCAACTCCGATTAATTTCACCTGACTCAAAATAGGGTTAGTATTTATCTCGGCAAATATAGCAACTTCCCCAGTATTACCACCGACTGTTCGTTCGACTTTTAAATTTTCCAGTCGCACTCCGGTAACTGTAATTTTTAGTGCAGGTTCAGTTGCAGCAAAAATGATTGTCTCAGCCCCACTGCCACGAATCGTAATTGATTTATCTATAGTAAAAGGTGCTTTGTATTCTCCCGAACTGAGATTCAGCTCATCTCCATCTTTTATCATTTGGAGTAAGTCAGTAAAGTTTGAGGGGTCTGCTTGAAATATTGTCATTTATATGTCTGAGAATGTTTTATAGAATTTTTCTGGTATTGAGATTATTCATTATACCTCGCTCTTAGGAAGTTAGAGAAAGTTTGAGAATAGGAGTCTATCGCTTTCCTTTATTTATTTAGCAGATTTACGTTTTTTATTGTGGTTTTTTTTGCCTGGAGATTTTGAATTAATTTGAGGTTGTTTGACTGTATATTTTGAGATAAATTTTTCTATGGAATCTACACTAGAGTCAGCCACTCCCAAACGGATAAATTCTCCCCAAATTTCATCACTCAAAATATTTAAAGCAATCTGATAATTTTGAGTTGCTATTATCCCGATAACTTTTGGGAATCCTTCTTTTAATGAATCCAGATTTTGGCAGCTTTGTGAAATTTCTGAAAGTAATGAAAATGCTGTAGGAAATATATTTGAGTCAGGAGATATTTTTTTCGCTCTTAATCCCTGGCAGATTACTTTCAGCCATACAGGCAATAATTCTAATCAATATTTACGTTTTTTATTCTTTTTGCCTGGAGATTTTGAATTAATTTGAGGTTGTTTGACTGTATATTTTGAGATAAATTTATCTGGAGAATCTACAAAAGACTCAGCCACTCCAAGACGTATAAATTCTCCCCAAATTTCATCACTCAAAATATTTAAAGCAATCTGAGGATTTTGACTGGCTATTATCCCGATAATTTTCTGCAACCCCTCTCTTAATGAATCTATATTTTGATTTTTTTCGGAAATTTCACCAAGCAATGAAAATCCTGTAGGGAATATATCTGAGTCAGGAGATATTTTTTTTGCTCTTAATCCTTGACAGACCACTTTCAGCCATACAGGCAATAATTCTAATCTATGATTTTTTTGTAATTCTTGAAGCGCCTTTTTTTCCATTCCTAACCCACCCCAAATACATAAAGAATCTGAGGATTTTTGCTCATCTAAATTTGACAAAGTTTGATTCCATAATTTATGAGCATGAGATTGAAACCGCCCTACCAAAAAGTGAGAAGCTTCTCTAACTTGAGTCGGAATTGTTACTTGATAAACTGTCTCTCCTCGTGGCAATCTATCGCCACGATAAGAAAGCCAATTATGAGAGCCACATAAATGAATTTTTCCATCAACTACTACTTCTTTGGCGTGAGAATTTCCTAACCAAAAAATCTGTACGGCAGACAAACCTTCCCTAGTCTTAACTTCTTTTAATTTAGCTTCAACTTCTGGGGAAATAGGTCTATCTTCTTGCTCTTGTTTCCGAGAAATTCCATGACCAATAATAATCCAAACTCCACGATTTGCACAATTCTGAAGTAGGCTAATAAATTCCTCATCTATAACTTCCTGACTTACCCACGGAGAGAAAATTAAAATGTTGTGCTTGGCAGATTTTAAACATTCTAAAAAAACTTGCCTAATTTGGCGATCGCGTAATAAAACTACCTCTCCTTTTTCTTGGCTATCTGGAAATTTTTTCTGAGTTTCATTAGTCTGATTTGCTTTGATTAATTCTACTGCCTGCTGTTGAATTTTCTCAATTCTTTCCTCAATTTTTCGGTTTCTCTGTTCGAGAAGTAATTGTCGTTCGTTCAGAATAGCTTCATCTGACAATTCGCATAAATTTTGTAAATCTACTGCCTCTTTTTCTAGCATTTCGTTCAGAAATTTTGAAGCAGATTCTAATATTTTTTTACCTCGTCTTACTTGCAAAATAACTTTATCTGACAAAACATCAAATAAAACAAATAGTGACATGGTTTGCCAAATATCTTCAGATTCACCCACTACTTGACTGCCAGTAACTATTTTTCCATCTTCTGGAATATGTAATCTCAAACCTGAAGCCTGAATTAGTTGTTGTAATTCCTCAATATCTAAACTAATACTATCGCTAAATCTGTTATAGATACTGACAAAATTACCAAAATCTGGAAGTTCAAGTTTTGTTGTTTCTATCGGCTCGGAAACAAAGAACAAATTTCCCTGTAACGGCTCAATAATTAAATAAATTTGTTCAGTTTTTGGCGGTTGAGGTACAGAGCCTTGCTGATAAAATTCTCGACCTTGCGGGGTTAGTAAAATTTCTGGATTTCTCTCTAAAGTTTGTAAATCTCTTAGGGTATTAATTGTATTTTTCACAAATACAGAATCCAGCCCCAAAACAGTTGCCAACTCATTCACTTTTGCTGGTGGGTTTAACTCAATTCCCGCCGACAAAATTAACTCCTCCAAAAGATTAAATTTACGCGGTGCGGTAATAGTAACTTCTATTGGTGTTTGCCACACTCTATAGTTAAATTGACTGGCTGCCAATACTGAAAAACTAGAACTTTGCTTTTCTATTTGTTCGACTAAATCTATTAACTGAGGGTCAATAGATTTAGGAAAAGATTTGAGAAACATCAATTAAACCTCCATTAAGACTTGCAATTTTTGAAACCTCTGAATACATTCTGCCAACTTTGCTAGAATGCTGAGTAAATAGGGAATGACATCCGATAATAACTAATAATTCTTGAGGGCGGGAAAATGCGACATTTATCCGTTCAGGCTTTTTAGCAAATCCTACATTTTTCTCAGAATTATTTCTGACTAAACTAACAATAATCACCGCTCTTTCCATTCCTTGAAAACGGTCAACTGTACCTGTTCTAATATGCAGTGATGGAAACTTACGATTATTCAACATATCTTCTATCCGTCTCAGTTGAGCGCCATAAAATGTGATAATTCCCACCTCTTTTTTCGACTCGCCATTGACAATTTTTTCTGCCCAAGCATCTTCCATTTCCTGACATAAAGCATCAATGACTTCAACTTCTTTTTCATTGTAATAAGATGTACCTTCTTTTTTTTCTCGATAGACATTTTCAGCAGGCATTTTCACCCAAATCAGATGATGACTTTCTTGAATATTTTGACCTATTATTTTGTGAGCGCGTTCTGTGTCATGGTCAACCAAACCACATATTAGACGACCATCATAAAATTGATTAATCGCCCCCATAATAACTGGGTGCATTCTATATTGAGTATTAAGCCATTGTTTAATATTATCTCCTGCTGTTTCAAATTGAACTTTAAACAATGAATCTCTAAGAAAGTTGAGGTCTTCTGCTGTCCTATCTAATTCTTCAGCTATTTCTTCAATTGTACTATCATTAAACATCGGAGGTAACTGTCGATAGTCTCCAATTAAGACTAACTTTTTGCCTTTTAATGCTGCCATTAATAATTCCGGTGGGGTGCATTTACTTACTTCATCAATAATCACAACATCGAAACTATTAAACTCCTTAAAAGCAAATCCCGCAGCTTGACTACAGGTAATGCCAATAACATTAGTATTATCAATATAAATTTGTCTCAATTCTTGTTTATCTTGTTCGGATGGTTGGCGGATTTTTCCTATCCACTTATTAACAACTTTTTCATAGCGACTCAGATAGGCTTGTTCTTTTTCTAGTTCCTGTTGCCAACTCTGGATTTGAGTTTTCATACCCTCTAAAAATTCGATATTAAATAATTCTGAATCTGCCACGGCAGGTCTGATATTTTCAGGTATTCTTTGCCAGATTTTTTGCCACCATTTGCGTTTTTCTTGTACCTCTTGCAAGAAAAC
>JBARXI010000843.1:0-1760 GCA_049647275.1 Microcoleaceae cyanobacterium | reverse complement strand
TCGTTAGCCGAATCTGCATCATTAAATTTTTGATCTAATTTTTTTCTAGTAATTTCTACATCGTGCCGGAGATTTAGTAACTCAGTAATTCCGAGTATTCGCTCTATGGCTTTGTGGGTTTCTTTAGTGTGAATTCGTTGAGCATAACGTTTAATTTCTACACCATCAAAGAAGAAAAATTCTTTACAGGAATTTGGCAATAGTTCCTCAATTTTTTCTGATACATCTCTGATATCTTTACCATTTTGATTGATTATTGGTAGTTCTACTTTTGCTCTAGCTATCTCACCTTGTATTTCTCTTTTTGCAACTCTGCTAATATTGTAAATATCTCCATTACGCTCAAAAACAAGTTCTACTGACATTTCTAAATTAGGATTCTCTTTAACTATTACCCGATTAAAATGGTCTAGTAATTTAGAATCTGGAATAGCTTTTGCCCCGTAAAGACACCATTGAATTGCTTCTAGTAGGGATGTTTTGCCAAATCCATTTTGACCAAAAACAATCCAGATTTGCTTATCAGTATTTAGGTTGAATTCTATTTTTTCCTTTTGATAACATTTCCAATTTTTTAGACGAATACTTCTGAGCTTAAGTGCCATAATTAGTATCCTCCATCAATGATTCTGATGAGTCTGTATACCGTTCAATCATTTCAAGTAATTTTGTCGGAGCAGTTGTGCGTTTTTGCTTGAAAATTTCCTTTTTTTCAAGTTCAATTGCTGCTGTAATTAGCTCTAGAGGAATTTCATATTTTCCTGCTAATTCTTGTAATTTTTCTTCCACTTTTCCACCTCATATTTTGAAGTAAATTTGAATAGTATTAATTATGCTGTACAGGTCAAGACATAAATTCAGTGGTTATTGATTATAAGCACACTTTTATCTAAGCACTTTATAGGCAGAAAAACATCAATATTTATACGGAAAAGTTTATATATCAAAAACTATAAATTGATTTTATATCCGTAATTAGATTAAATCCGGTTCTACAGTTATCGAAAAACCTGCTCCTACAATTTAGTAGGGAGGTTTGATGCTTAGTCTCTATATTATGCAAACTATCAAATTTTCGGTCTCTTCTGACTCCTGACTACTAATACTATTTATCAAAAACCTTTCTACATTTTATTGAGCCGGGGAGTAGAGGAGTATGGGAGTGGGGGAGAGGTAAAAATATGAATAATTAACACTAAATAGCTAATAATTATCAAAAAAGTTATTTAGTCATATTAATTACTTAATAATTGCAATTTTGCCTAAGTCTAGCATTACTTTTGGTAATTGGTATAATACCAATTTGAAAAAAGAATACGACAAAAAGGAAAGCTGGAAAATTCTGTCTAACAGGAACTTCTCTAATCCTATAATCTACCCATCTCTATTATTTTTCCCTTTTTTTCTTCTTTATTGATTACTTGTTCCTTCTCTCCTAGATAACTAAAGTCTTCTTTCTTGCTGATACTCTTTGTAAAAAACACTTATGAAATTGGTATGATTTATGCCAATTTCATCAAATATTGCAGGGCGTGACGGAACATGGAAAATGGTATAGAGACCACCGGAACTAGGAAAAACAAATATATGAAAAACAGAACAAAAAGGTTGATACTTTACAATTTATGCAAAATATAGCAATCCTAAATAGGTTGTAACAAATCAAAAAGTAGATAAAAAAGCTGGAACTCCCGCCTGTTCCCTGTTCCCTGTTCCCTGTTCCCTAAAAACGGTAAGATTTTTATACACAAATAAAATAG
>JBARXI010000842.1:0-11353 GCA_049647275.1 Microcoleaceae cyanobacterium | reverse complement strand
AATCAAATCAATTATCGTACATAAATCATCAATTATTTTCCTCTACTCCCTACTCCCTACTCCCTACTCCCTACTCCCTACTCCCTCTTTTCTGAAGATGTCTTTTGTATTTTTAATTTTGCCTTTTCTGCCAATAAGTGTGTTTACAACCCAAATAAAAACGCTATAGCTGATAACTGATAACTGATAACTGATAACTGATAACTGATAACTGAAATGACTCCTACCTCCTCGTTCATTCCCATTTCTCCTGTCTCCTGTCTCTTTGTTTTATACTACGTTTTGAAGTGCGGAATGTAGGTTATATAGTTAAAGATGGGGAGTGTGGGGAGATGGGGAGAAATTCAAAAATATATGTCCTCACCATTACCATGCAGGACTACCAAAATGACATATATAGCCGGAAATCATCCCAAAAATTTAAGTTTCTTGACAAAAATATACAATTAACAGTAAAATCTATCACTAATCTTTAATTTTGCTCTGCCCAGATTTTCTCGTCATTTTAGAGATGGAGAAATTAACTTTTTGTGCGAACTAACCCGATGATTGTTAATCATCATGTTTAAGCTGAGTGATGATCTAACAAACTCGTATTTTTAATTAAATATAACTACTCTATTTTATTTAACAGCAACAAAGCCATGAAACTTCCCGGATACAAGATTCTGAGACAAACCTACGAAAGCGCTAATTCAGAAGTCTATCGAGCGAGCCGAGAACAGGATGAGCGAGCAGTTATACTCAAAGTACTCAAACAAGACTATCCGACACCAGCCGAACTGACTCGGTACAAACAGGAATATCAAATAACTCGCAGCTTAAATCTGGAAGGCGTAGTTAATGTTTATGGATTAGAACCATATCAAAGAACATTAGTTATGATCCTTGAAGATTTTGGTGGATTATCATTAAAACAAAGGTTACTAGAGTCAAGTGCTAACTTTTCTGTCCCGAAAATTCTCAAAATTGCCATCAAAACGACTGAGATTTTGGGGCAAATTCACAGCAGCAATGTCATCCACAAAGATATTAACCCCGCCAATATCGTCTTCAACCCAGAAACGGGACAACTCAAAATTATTGATTTTGGGATTTCTACCCAATTAAGCCGCGAAAATCCGACGCTGAAAAATCCCAATGTTTTAGAAGGCACATTGGCCTATATGTCCCCAGAGCAAACGGGGCGGATGAATCGGGCTTTGGATTATCGCACAGATTTTTACTCTTTAGGTGTTACTTTCTATGAATTGCTAACCGGAAAGCTCCCATTTGAGACAACCGATGCCCTGGAATTAGTCCATTGTCATATCGCCAAACAACCCATACCACCTAAAGAAGGCAGAGGGCAGAGGGCAGAAGGCAGAAGGGAAGAAATTCCTCAAGCTTTGTCAGATATAGTCATGAAGTTGATGGCGAAAACGGCAGAGGAACGGTATCAAAGTGCTTGGGGAATTAAAGCCGATTTAGAAGAATGCTTGAAGCAGTTACAGGAAACGGGAGAAATTTCCGACTTTCCTTTGGGGAGTCAAGATATTTCTGATCAATTTCAAATTCCCCAAAAACTCTATGGACGTGAGGCAGAAGTTGAAACGTTACTCACAGCATTTGATCGAGTCGCTGGGGGTGAAAGATCCCCCCAACCCCCCTTAGAAAGGGGGGCTTTAGAAGGCTCCCCCCTTTTGAAGGAGGGGGGCGGGGAGGGGATATCCCCAGGAAATAGCAAAAGTGAACTGATGCTAGTAGCGGGTTATTCCGGTATTGGTAAATCAGCATTAGTTGCCGAAGTTCACAAACCAAATACCCGACTGCGCGGCTATTTCACAGAAGGAAAATTCGACCAGTTTCAACGAAATATTCCCTACTCGGCTATTGTCAGCGCCTTTAAGGGATTAATGCGGCAACTGTTAACAGAAAGCGAGGCACAATTAAAGCAATGGAAAGAAAAACTGTTAGCCGCATTTGGCAGCAATGGGCAGGTGATTATTGATGTCATTCCGGAAGTGGAACTGATTGTCGGCAAGCAGCCACCTGTGCCTGAGTTAGGGCCAACCGAGTCGCAAAATCGCTTTAATCGTGTCTTTAGTCAGTTCATCCGAGCCTTTTGTACAAAAGAGCATCCTTTAGTGATTTTTCTGGATGATTTGCAGTGGGCAGACTCTGCCACACTCAAGTTAATTGAACTGATGATGACTGATAACGAAACACAATATTTGTTCCTCATTGGGGCGTATCGGGATAATGAGGTCAGCCCAATGCACCCCTTGATGATGACACTGGATGGATTGAAAAAACAAGGGACAATTGTCAACTTTATTACCTTAGCACCGTTAGCATTAGAGTCTATTAGCCAGCTAATTGCTGACACATTACATAGTGACACTCATGAAGTCAAACCTTTAGCGGAGTTGGTGAAGCAAAAAACGGGTGGTAATCCTTTCTTTGCTAATCAATTTCTCAAAACTCTACATTCTGAAAACTTAATCACGTTTCACTTCCCTCAGTCCTCCCTTACTAAGGGGGGAAGTAAAGGAGCATTCTGGCAATGGGATATTTCTAATATTAAGGCACAGGACATTACGGATAACGTGGTGGAGTTGATGATTGGCAAGTTGAAGAAACTGCCAGAATCGACTCAGGAGGTTTTACGTTTAGCAGCTTGTATCGGTGCTTATTTTGATTTAACTACTATCTCTATTATTTGTGAAAAATCCAAAGAGGAAGTTTTTCCAGACCTAGTGACGGCAATTCAGTCTGGCTTAATCTTGCCGACATCGGAGTTAGATACAGAGCTGTTAATTCAAGATTACAAGTTCCTCCACGACCGAGTTCAGCAAGCAGCGTATGCCTTGATTGATGAAGCACAAAAAACAGCAGTTCACTTAAAAATTGGTCGGCTATTGTTGCAGAGTATACCAGAAGCTTTATCAGAAGAGATATTTGAAATTGTCGATCATCTCAATCTAGGTGTTGAACTGGTGAAAGATCGACCTGAACGAGATAAAATTGCCAAGCTAAATTTGATGGCAGGAAAAAAAGCTAAATCAGCAACAGCTTATAGAGCCTCAGCCACATATTTTCAAGTGGGACGCGAACTTCTCAGCACAGATTGTTGGCAAAATTCTTATGACCTGGCTTTATCCTTATATGAGGAAGCAGCAGAGTCGTCTTATTTATGTGGTGACTTTACCGCAATGCAGGAATTAGCTGAAGTCGTAAAAAATTCTGCCAAAACTATTGTAGAAAAAGTGAAAGTCTATGATGTAGAAATTCAAGCGGCTGGGTCACAAGGAAAACTCAGAGAATCGCTAAAAATTGGTCTTAATGTTCTGGAACAATTGGGGTTTGGTTTACCGGAAAACCCGAGTCAGTTAGATATTCAAAAAGGACTGGATGAAACAGCTTCGCTGCTGAAGGGACGCGAAATTGAAGAATTAATTGACCTACCAGAAATGACCTCTCCAGAAGCACTGGCAGCTATGTTTATTCTAGCGAGTACCTTGGCTGCTGCCTATATCGCTAATTCTGAACTTTTTGTGCTGAATGCTTGCCAACAGGTTAACTTATCTATCAAATATGGCAATGCTACCTGGTCAGCATTTGGTTATTCTTGTTACGCCATAAATTTATGTTGGATAAGTCAAGACCTTGAATCTGGCTACAAGTTTGGTAAATTGGCTTTAAATTTGCAGGATCGCTTAAATGCTCAGAAAGTCAAATCTAAGGTATTCGAGATTTTTGGCGCTCATGTAATGCATTGGAAAGAGCATTTTAAGGAAACACTCCCCTTTGTGATTGAGGGTTATCAAAGCGGTATAGAAACTGGAGATTTTGAATTCGCTGGCTATTGTGCTTGTTATGTATGCAATCATTCATATTTCATTGGTCGCGAACTGACAGAATTAGAACAGCAAATGGCGACTTATAGTCATGCTATTGGTCAAATCAGGCGGGATAGTCCTTTTAATTGGACTGCCCTATTTTGGCAAGCAGTCCTTAATTTATTAGGTCGATCTGAAAATCCTGTCCGTTTAATTGGTGATGCTTTCAACGAGGAAAAATCCTTACCAGATCATGATAGAACTAGGCTTCATTTCTTTTATCTCAATAAACTGATGTTGTGCTATCTGTTTGGAGAAAAACACCAAGCGGTAAAAAATGCTATAGCAGCAGAGGAATATTTAGATGGAGTGAAAGCAATGATTGTTGAATCTCCTTTCACTTTTTATGATTCTCTGGCACATCTAGGCGTGTTTGCAGATATTTCAAATTCCGAGCAAGAAGCTTTGCTCGATCGCGTAGATAAGAATCAAGAAAAGATGGGTGGATGGGCCTATCATGCTCCGATCAATCACAAGCATAAATTCGATCTAGTTGAGGCAGAAAAAGCACGAGTCTTAGGACAAGTCCTTGAAGCTGAAGAGTTTTATGAAAAAGCGATCGTTGGAGCTAGTGAAAACGAATTTATTCAAGAGGAAGCATTAGCTTATGAGTTGGCAGCAAAATTTTATCTAGAGCGTGGCAGGATCAAGATTGCCCAAACTTATATGAAAGAGGCACAATATGCCTATACTTGCTGGGGAGCAAAGGCAAAAGTAGAGGACTTAGAGGCGAAATACCCCCAGCTACTGCCTAAATCATCTGCGACCAAAAACATTACCTCTACTTTCACTACAACTACTAGATACACCAGTAACAGTCGGTCAGGTGAAGCCTTGGACTTCGCCACGGTAATGAAAGCTTCTCAAGCTATTTCTGGCGAAATTGTACTAGATAAATTACTCGCCAACTTGATGAAAATTCTCATCGAAAATGCCGGGGCACAAACAGGCTTTCTGATTTTAGACAGAGCAGGAGAATGGGTTATTGAAGCATCTGGAGAAGTTGATGCTGATAAGGTAACAGTTTTACAGTCTACTCCCATTAACCAACACTTACCCACATCAATTGTTAACTATGTCACCCATACTAGAGAAACAGTTGTGAATAATGATGCCTCCAATGAAGGCAGATTTAGTAATGATTCTTATATCAAAACAAATAAAACCAAATCAATTTTGTGTGCGCCACTAATTAATCAAGGTCAACTCAGTGGTATTATTTATCTGGAAAATAATCTCACTGCAGGAGCTTTTACCCCAGACAGGTTAGAAATTCTACAACTACTATCTGGACAAGCAGCGATCGCTATTGCTAATGCCAAACTCTATGCCGAGGTTAAAGAAAGCGAACGACGGCTGACTCAATACCTAGAAGCTATGCCTATGGGTGTAGCTGTCCACACGACCAACGGACAACTCCACTATCTCAACCAGACAGGACAACAGTTATTAGGTATCAACATTTCATCCGAAACCACAACCGAACAAATTGCAGAAGCATATCAAGTTTATTGTGCCGGAACCCAGGATTTATACCCCACCGAGCGACTGCCAATATCGCGTTCCCTGGCTGGTGAAACTGCAAAAGCAGATGATTTAGAACTTCACCAATCAGGTCAGATAATCCCCTTAGAAGTTTCCAGTACACCAATTTTTGATGAGACAGGCAAGATTTCCTATGCTATTGCAGCTTTCCAAGATATCAGCGATCGCAAGCAAGCTCAGAAGATTCTGGAAGACTACAACCAAACGTTAGAAAATCAAGTGGCTTCGCGAACCCAGGAATTGAAAAATACCCTTGATACTCTGCAAGCTACCCAAAATGAATTAATTCAGTCAGAGAAAATGGCAGCCCTCGGACAACTGGTTGCCGGAATTGCCCATGAAATAAACACACCCCTGGGAGCCATTCGCGCCGCCATCGGTAACACAGACAAAGCCCTAGAAGCATCCTTGTCTCAACTACCTCAACTATTACCCCTACTTAACTCACAACAACAAACCGACTTTTTCACATTCCTACAACTTGCCCTTTGTAGTAAACCCAGTCTCAGCACCAGGGAAAAACGTCAAATTAAACGCACAGTAACCAAACAACTTGAATCTCATCATATTACCAATGCCAAACAACTAGCTCACCTACTAACTGAAGGAGGATTACATAATAGTTTGGAATCTCAAATATCTTTACTGCAACAGCCACAAGCTCACCAAATTGTACAAATAGCCTACGATATTGCCCGCCTTTACACCAACAGCCAAAATATTAACAATGCAGTGGAGCGAGCCTCAAAAATTGTCTTTGCCCTCAAGAGTTACGCCCGTTACGACCAAAGTGGAGAAAAACAAAAGGCTCAGATTACTGACGGTATTGAAACCGTGTTGGAGTTGTACCACAATTATCTAAAAAAGGGTGTAGAGGTGATTCGCAACTATCAAGATATTCCAGAAATTCTTTGCTATCCAGATGAATTAGTGCAAGTGTGGACAAACTTAATTCACAATGGAATTCAAGCAATGGATGGAAAGGGAAAAATAGAAATCCAAGTGCGGATGGAAAATTCAAATATTGTGGTGGAAGTGACAGACTATGGAGCTGGAATTCCTCCTGAGATTCAAGATAAAATCTTTCAACCTTTCTTTTCGACAAAAGCTGCCGGAGAAGGTAGTGGTTTAGGGTTGGATATTGTCAAAAAGATTGTTGACAAACATCAGGGAAAGATTGATTTTACATCTGTTGTTGGTCAAACTACTTTTACTGTGACTCTTCCTATTTGAGTTAAAAAACAACGGCATATAGAACAAAGCTTAGACAAACAGAACTTATATCATGTCCGGTTGAATACTTATAAATAAACTACGGAGGACTGCTGGAGTCAGGAGTCAGGTAGGGGAGCCGTGAGTTTGGCGACGTACAGGAGTCAGGAGGAAAGAAAGAAGAAAAAAGAATAAAGAGGAGGGGTAATTCATGAATTACCCCTACCAGATGAATTACCCCTACCAGATGAATTACCCCTACCAGTAGTGTCTGTGCGTAATATCATGTTCGGTAGAACAGTTATAATTAGGCTCGTAGTTGGGCTTTAGCCCTAATCGTAAGTATTGTAAGGGCTAAAGCCCAACTACAAACAAAAATTTTATTATAAGTAATTATCCGTTAGCGTAGCTCCCCCTCCGGGGGAACATGATATAAGTCCTGAATTATTCATTATTAATTGTTGAATTCTACCTCCTCGCTCATTCCCCGTTCCTCCTGTCTCCTGTCTCCTGTCTCCTGTCTCCTGTCTCCTGTCTCCCACCCCTACTAAAAGACTTTTAAAAGCATTCCCTAATTACCCCTATTATTTGTAACATTCTATTTAAAAAAAGGTATTATTTATAACATCATTTTTTAAAATTGGTATTACGCAAAATTGTCTGTTATGGGCTAGCTATGGTATAAAGTTTGTTACAACACTCCTTAAAGCTAGAGTTGCTTTGTCAGTTCTATTACTTATATAATTTAAAGCTCTAGTATATTTAACTTCCTAACCATTGGCCACTTACTCCTAGAATGTTATGACTGAAGCAGCAATTCTGTGTGTTGATGATGAAGCCGTTATCCTGGAAACCCTCCAGGAACAAATTAGTCGTTACTTTGGCGATGAATTTGTCTACGAGGCGGCCGAAAGTGCTGAGGAGGCCCTAGAAATTCTTGGGGAGCTAGATGAGGAGGGAGTTAAGATTGTGGTTATTGTCTCCGACTGGCTGATGCCTGGAATGCGGGGGGATGAGTTTTTAGTTCAAGTCCATCAGCGATTTGGTGATATTAAAACAATTATGTTAACTGGGCAAGCTGATGAGTCGGCCATTGAACGAGCTAAGGAAGAAGCTAATCTGTACTCCTGTATCTATAAACCGTGGCGGGAAGCAGAGTTAATTAAAATCATCACAACAGCCCTTGAGTCAGTATGAATGAACTAGCAATTCTTTTGGTGGATGACGAACCAATAGTTTTGGAAAGTCTTGCTGAAGAGTTACAACGAAATTTTGGTCAAAATTATAGTATTGAAGCTGCTGAAAGTGCTGAAGAAGCGCTCGAAATTTTAGAGGAATTGCAGGTTGAAGGGATAGAAGTTGCTGTAGTAATTTCCGATCAATTGATGCCTGGTCTCAAGGGAGACGAACTCCTGAGTCAAATTCATCTTCAGTATCCAGATATCTTGAAGATTATGCTGACTGGTCAGGCTGGAGCGGAGGCAGTGGGGAATGCTGTGAATTCAGCTAATCTCTATCGCTATATCACTAAACCCTGGGATGCCACCGATCTGAATCTGACTGTTAAGGAAGCCCTCAATAAGTATTTGCGGGTGAAACAAGTCGAACGACAAAATGCTCAACTGCGGGAAAATGAACGTCGCCTGACTCAGTTTTTGGAGGCGATGCCAATTGGTGTCTCGGTTCATGATGTGACCGGAAAACTTACCTATGCTAATCAGAAAGCTAAGGAGTTACTCAAGTTAGACGTTTTACCTGATAGCAAGATTTCGCAACTTTCGGATACTTTTAGAGTTTATCGGGCAGAAACCAAGCTATTGTATCCTACAAAAGAATTGCCGATAGTGCGTTCCTTGGCGGGAGAAACAGTTCATTCTGAAGATATAGAAATTCATTACTCAGATCGGATTTTTCCCATCGAAATCTCGACCACACCTATTCGGGATGAAACGGGCAAAATTACTCATGCGCTCGCCGCTTTCCAAGATATTAGCGATCGGAAACGGGCTGAAGGTGAACTAAGACATTATACTCGCGAATTATTCCAACTTAATGAAGCCTTGTCAAGATTTGTTCCTAGTCAATTTCTCCAATCTCTTGCCCGCAAAAGTATCACTGAGATTCAACTAGGGGAGTCTGTTCAGAAGCAGATGTCAGTTTTGTTTGCTGACATTCGTGCTTTCACAACTCGTTCGGAGCAGATGACTCCAGAAGATACATTTAAGTTTATTAATGGCTATCTCCAACGTATGGAACCTGCAATTATTGAAAATGGTGGTTTTATTGATAAATATATTGGTGATGAAATTATGGCACTGTTTGAAGGAAGTGCAGATTCTGCGGTGAATGCTGCAGTGACTATGTTGAAAATTCTGGCTGAATATAACTTAACCCGACAACGACCAGACCGCCAACCTATCGAAATTGGTATTGGGATTAATGCAGGGAAGTTGATGTTGGGAACGGTAGGCGGTAAGTTTCGTATTGATACTACTGCCATTGGTGATACGGTTAATCTCGGTTCCCGCCTCCAGCAGTTGACGAAAGTCTATAATACTCCGCTTCTAATTTCTCATCATACTTTAACTTATCTGGAAGAGCCGATGAAGTATGCCCTGCGAGCGATCGCTCAAGTCAAAGTTCGGGGAAAATCTCGGAAAGTGGGAGTGTTTGAAGTATTTGAAGCCGATCCTCCCGCCCAGAAACAAGCCAAATTGGAAACGAAGCCGATTTTTGAAACAGCTATTATTCACTACTATACAGGAGCAATTGAGCAAGCAAAATCTTTGTTCAATAACTGTTTACAAAAAAATCCTAGCGATTGCGTTGCTAAAATTTATCTACAAAAGTGTGGTTGATTAGATACTCATCAGATCGTATTTGGTTGAATACTTATATTCTGTCTCTTTGAATACCCACAATAAAAAATTTAGGGAATAGGGAATAGGGAGTAGGGGGAAATTTGTTTGCTCCGCATTCCGCACCGAAAAAATCTTCTCGCTTCAACAGAAGACAATTTTATTATGGCTAATTTAATCAGACTTGATATTAGTATTGAAAAAGCTTTTAAATTCCTCAACCTGATTATAACTATTCTCCCCCTGATTAATTTTATTAATAAACCACATCGGCATTACCCCAATCCATTTTTAGGGAATAGAGAATAGGGAATAGGGGGAAATTTGTTGGCTCGGCATTCCGCACCGAAAAAATCTTCTCGCTTCAACAGAAGACAATTTTATTATGGCTAATTTAATCAGACTTGATATTAGTATTAAAAAAGCTTTTAAATTCCTCAACTCGATTATAACTATTCTCCCCCCGATTAATTTGATTAATAAACGAGGTCGGCATTACCCCAATCCATTTTTCTTTGATTGTTCCATCTTCCAAAACAACCGCCGTTGGTACTACTTCTATCCTCAATTTTTTATAAAACCTTTTATCTACTGCAACAACGGGAAAATTCAAAAAATAACTATCTACAAAATCTTGCGCTTCTTGAAGATTCTCAGTATCTATTAATCCAACTATTGCTGGTAAATCATCTTGCCATTGCACTAACTTCAACACACCTAACCCATGCTTACATTGAGAACATTGAGAACTCATAAATACCACAATTACAGACCCAGACATTAAAGATTCTGAATCTTCTCCCAGCCATTCTACTTGCCAAGTTCGGTTTTTTTGCAATGGGGTAAAATCAAGATAAGGACGACCATTTTTCTGCATATATTCTAGGGAACCAGCAGCTAAAGCGTAGCTAGTTATTAAAGTTATTAATACCAACAGCCATTGCCATAAAATAGTAGGTTGATACTGACCGAAAAATTCAGCAAATATTAACAGAAAAATATAAATAGCATTCAGGATTAAGCTTTGGGTAGGAGTAATTTCTAACCAGCCGTTATAACAACCACAATCTTCAGTTTTACCAGTTGATGTACTCCAGTAAGTAAGCATTGATAAACTAAATAACAATAATATACTTACAGGTATGATTACCGTTGGTAAAATTTTTAAAATTAAAGCAGTTCCTAAAGCTGATTCAATAGCAGTAAATGTGAGGGAAATAGGTACAATTAATTGAGGATTTATTACATCAAGTTTGGTAATATGTTGGGTGAATTTCCAAGGCTCTATGACTTTGGCAATACCAGTCAATAGGAAAATACTGCCCACTATAATTGAGGCTGTAGAAGCTAAGGTGAATAATATCATGTTTGGTTAAATGCTGATAATAAAAAATTACTGTTTTATAGGTTGGGTTGCTTGTGCATTGTGGTTTTGGGAATTTATTCTATGAACAACTTTCTTCAACAATTAATAATTACTTCTCCTGAAAATAATAGGATTGGCGAAAATGATTTTTTTCTTGATTTCTGCAAATAAGAAGAGGCTTTAAACCCAATTTTTTGGTTAGAAGAGTTAGCAAACCCAAAAAGTATATAGTATGCGAAAAAGTTGTTTAGGACATAGACTGATGATGAATCTTAGACGGAAAAATGTTTTTCCCACTGTTGTTTGTTCCCTGCTATAGAACCCATTTTATATCTATATAATTACCATAGTTAAGTCTTCTGGCGCATCAATTTTGAGGAAAAATCTGCTCTTTTTGTTGAATTTTTCCCTCTTCCTTCTTCCCTCTTCCCTCTTCCTTCTTCCCTCTTCCCTCTTGTCTCCTGACTCCTGTCTCCTGTATGGGCAAACGG
>JBARXI010000841.1:0-8844 GCA_049647275.1 Microcoleaceae cyanobacterium | reverse complement strand
GGGGAAATTAATCTGGTTGTGCTGCGCTTGGCTACACTTTGTCTAGGCCCAATTCTATATGTACCGATTTGTTTGGCCCCCCCAAAGTCAATCATTACCAGTTGACCTCTTTTTTTGGGTTGATGCTGAGATGTTTGGGAGGCCCGTACCATGAGATTTGAGGGTTTAATGTCCCTATGAATAATTTTCCGGCGGTGCAATTCCCATAAAATTTGTACTGCTTGGGAAAGCCAACCAATTACCCATTTATCGGGACATCCTTCGGGATGTTGTTCGAGAATTTCCTCCAGGGTATAGCCGTCGATTTTTTCCATGACTAGGCATGGTAGAAACCATTGGGTAGAGTGGCCTACTTCCGATGACTTAATATTTTGCTTGCGCAGGTGAAAGTAGTCTTCAGGTTCGACTTTGGGAATGCCAGAATGGCGCAAACTGGCTAAGACCCAGGCTTCTTGGTCAAATAGTTCGAGGGCTTTGGGGGAGCTTTCTACTAATACTTTCAGGATACGTTCGGTTTGAGTTTCTAAGTCCTGGACAATGTAGATTTTAGCAAATCCACCAGAGCCTAATCGGCGCAGGGGAATGTAGCGATCGTTGAGTAGGAGTGGGGTGCCACAACTTTGACAAAAGTTATTGCCCCATGCCTGGATTGGACTTAGGCAGTGGGGATTTATGCAGTGGATTGTTGATAAGACTGACTGATGCACAACCATCTACTTTAGGATAGGAAAATTACTTACATTTTCACCTTTTCGGCCAGTTGGAGGCCCGCACCGTAATCTCTGATTCGGTGTCGGGAGGAAAACTCGCACAGGGTCTGTGGTTATGGTAATATATCATTGAGTGAGTATTTAGACCTTTTGAAACAAGTCCTAACTCTAGTAGCACGAATTGAACCCACCCCTAAACAGTATCAATTAATCAACGATACTGCTGTAGCCTTCGCGTCGGCTTGCAACTGGATTAACAGCAACGTCAACTCTAATCTGACTAACCGAAACTCAATACAAGCGGTCTGCTACAACGATGTTAAATCTCAGTTTGGATTAACTGCTAATCATGTTGTTAGGGCTTGTGCTAGAGTCGGTACGAATCGATTAACTGCCAAACAAAAGGGCAGAAAAGTTAAAGGGTTCAAGGCCACAAGTTTTGATTGTGATGCTAGAACCTTTCGGATTATTGAAGACGGGTATTTAGTCAGTCTCAGTACAACAGGTAAACGGGTTAAAGTTCCAATGAAGGTCGGTAACTACCACGTGGGAAAACTTAAGGGTCAAAAACCTACTTCGGCTCAAGTTTGTAAACATCAAGACGGCAACTTCTATATCCACATTCAGTTAAAATCCGACGCACCAAAGGTTAAGAAAACTAAGAATGTGATTGGTGTAGATTTTGGAAGACGAGATATAGCAGTAACTTCCACAGGTCAATCCTGGTCTGGTCAAACCATTAACAAAAACAGAGATAAATATTCCAGGGTAAGGGCATCTATCCAAAAGAAAGCGTCTGGGGGCACAAGATCCACTCGTCGTCGATGTCGAGAGATTTTGAAACGGTTATCAGGGCGCGAAAGAAGATACCAAACCTGGTTAAACCACAATATTTCAAGTTCAATCATCTGTGAGGCAACTGCCACAAATTCAACCGTTGCTATTGAGGATTTAACTGGTATAAGGCAGAGAACGAACTCCAAACCGAGAAGCAAAAATGAGCGGAGAAGATCTAACTCCTGGGCTTTTTATCAGTTGAGAGTTTTCCTCGAATATAAAGGTATTAAAGAGGGTGTGAATGTCGTTGCAATCCCACCAGCATATACTAGCCAAACCTGTCATCAATGCCTATATATTCATCCAGTTCAAGGTAAGTCTTATCGCAACGGCAAAACCTTTAAGTGTGGTAACTGCAATAATCAATGTGACGCAGATGATAACGGCTCAAAAATGATTGAATTATGGGGCGCATCTGTAACCGCGCCTGGAGGCTCGAAGACCCTTAGCTGTGACCTCAGTTATGATTCTTCAGGGCTGCTGAAAGCCCGCACCATAGCCTAGCTTGGTGTCGGGAAGGGTTACATTTCTACATATCAAGTATCAGCGAATCTTTCAGATACTCTATCTACTATCTTTACTTTTACCTTGGATTTTGTTGTATTAGTTAATGTCCTGTTACCGAAAAGTTGTGGTCTAAAGCCTCCCCTCGATCGGGGATAAAAAACGGTTGAGAGATGGTGAGGTCTGGGAGCCATATTTAATCAACCAAGAGAGCGGTCGGAACGCGCAACTTCCCGGAGGGTGAGATTGCGAGGGAGCCTGGCCATATCTAATCGACCAAGAGAATATTCCTTATGTCAAGCCTCCTTATTGCAGAGGTACTGATAACTGATAACTGAAATGACCCACTGATTAATACGCCTAAAAGTTTATCCAAAAAAGGTATGTGCATCTTAAGAAATACCGAGGTGTGGCAATCGTCTACCGTCGCAAAGATGTCAAGCCAGTAAATTCGGAAAATATTTGTAGTTAAGTATAAATTAGAGCTGGTTGTTTTTATTTTGCTCGGAAAAAATGCAAGTTAAATGTAGATTAGTTTAGCATTATCGTGGTAGTAGTTCTAAATAGGTAGGGAAATAATAATTGGCGATCGCTCAAAATTTAGTGACTGAATTTTTGTGGATATTAGCTACTGCTTTTTTCTAGAAAAAAAACTATTATGTGGTTTTGGTTCTGGCAATACTCACTACAGAATATCAGTCTAAAATTTCTTAGATTTAGTTAATCATCAGAATCTTGACGTTTTCTGAGTCTGTAAATTTTTCCTACGATCCCCTGTCACTTATTCCATATTTAATCCTCTTGTCAGAAGTTATTTTTTATTGCATACCTATGTTTTTTTGTCAATAAGTAATTATGCACTTGATTTATTTTCACCTATTACTACGATAAAATTAACAAATGTAACAGAATGATTAAAAAAAATTATTAATAAAAAAATAATCTTTAAAGTAGAAATGTGGAAATTATTGATATTATCTAAAATAGTCTGCTAGATATGCAGAACAGTTAAGAGATTCTTAGGAAATTAAGATATGAGTTACGCTAGAACACAAGCTCAGTCCAAGTCTGGATACCAGGCTGGAGTAAAAGACTATAAACTGACTTATTACACTCCTGATTACATACCAAAAGATACAGATATTTTGGCAGCCTTCCGTATGACTCCTCAGCCTGGAGTTCCTCCAGAAGAAGCTGGGGCTGCGGTAGCTGCTGAATCTTCTACTGGTACTTGGACAACAGTATGGACTGACTTGCTGACCGACCTCGATCGCTACAAAGGTCGTTGTTATGATCTTGAATCTGTTCCTGGTGAAGATAATCAATACATTTGCTATGTGGCCTATCCTCTAGATTTGTTTGAGGAAGGTTCTGTAACTAATATGTTGACCTCTATTGTAGGTAACGTATTTGGTTTTAAAGCATTACGGGCGCTACGTCTAGAAGATATGCGAATTCCAGTAGCTTATCTCAAGACTTTTGAAGGTCCTCCTCACGGTATTACTGTAGAGCGTGACAAATTAAACAAATATGGTCGTCCTCTATTAGGTTGTACTATTAAGCCTAAGTTGGGTCTATCTGCTAAGAACTACGGTAGAGCAGTATATGAATGCTTGCGCGGTGGTCTAGACTTCACAAAGGATGACGAAAATATTAACTCTCAGCCTTTCATGCGCTGGCGCGATCGCTTCCTGTTTGTTCAAGAAGCTATTGAAAAGTCCCAAGCAGAAACTGGTGAAATTAAAGGCCACTACCTCAACGTAACTGCCCCCACTGTTGAACAAATGATGGAGCGTGCTGAGTTTGCTAAAGAAATTGGCACTCCAATCATCATGCACGACTACCTAACTGGTGGCTTTACTGCAAATACAACTTTGGCCAAATGGTGTCGTCGTAACGGTATTCTGTTGCACATCCACCGGGCAATGCACGCTGTAATTGACCGTCAGAAAGCCCACGGTATTCACTTCCGCGTATTGGCTAAGTGCTTGAGAATGTCTGGTGGAGACCACCTACACTCTGGTACTGTGGTTGGTAAGCTCGAAGGTGAAAAAGGTATCACTATGGGCTTTGTTGACCTAATGCGGGAAGACCACATCGAGCAAGACCGCGAACGTGGTATTTACTTTACTCAAGATTGGGCATCTATGCCTGGTGTAATGCCAGTTGCTTCTGGTGGTATTCACGTTTGGCATATGCCAGCTTTGGTGGAAATCTTCGGTGATGATTCCTGCTTACAGTTTGGTGGTGGTACTTTGGGTCACCCTTGGGGTAATGCTCCTGGTGCAACTGCTAACCGTGTAGCTCTTGAAGCTTGTGTCCAAGCTCGTAACGAAGGTCGTAACCTATTCAAGGAAGGTGGCGATGTCATCCGTGAAGCTGCTAAGTGGTCTCCTGACTTGGCCGTTGCTTGCGAACTATGGAAGGAAATCAAGTTCGAGTTCGAGGCAATGGATACCGTTTGATCTATATAGATGGGCAATTTTAGATTTTAGATAGCAATTGTGAAGTAGGTATGTCACACTTGAGTGCTAAGGATTCGATCTATCCTCAATCTAAAATCTAAAATCAACTATATATTCAGGCTGGGGTCAAAAATGGATATTAAAAAAGTTGCGAAAGATACTGCAAAGGTACTGACGAGCTACCTGACCTATCAAGCTGTGCGAACTGTAACGGCTCAGTTACGAGAGACGAACCCTCCCTTAGCAATTTGGTTAAGTGGTTTTTCCTCAACAGGCAAAATTCAAGATGGAGAAGCTTACCTACAAGAGTTGCTCCAGGAAAATAAAGAATTAGCATTTAGAGTGATGACCG
This sequence comes from Microcoleaceae cyanobacterium, assembly GCA_049647275.1. Taxonomy (GTDB): domain Bacteria; phylum Cyanobacteriota; class Cyanobacteriia; order Cyanobacteriales; family Microcoleaceae; genus JASJEE01. Next base: position 3,976 of record JBARXI010000841.1, on the reverse strand, counting down.
TTCGAGAACATTTAGCAGAGGAAGTAGCTGAGTATTTACCAGAGATGCTTCGCAGTGGCATTCAAAAAGATAATATGGAACATCGCCGTCGGTATCTCGAAAAGATAACGCAACTAGAAATAGCTGACCCTAGTTTAGATCCAGAGCAACAAACAGATTAGCCACGAAAATTTGCGGTTAAAAATTCCCCCACGGGTACATCAGGGGGCTGAGGTATAAAATCTTTATTGATTAAAAATTTAGCTCCCTTGCACATTGATTAAACAGTAAAAAAAACATGAGAACATTACCAAAAGAGCGTCGTTTTGAAACCCTTTCCTATTTGCCTCCTCTGACAGATATGCAAACCCGCAAACAACTGGGGTATATTCTGGATCAAGGTTTTATTGCTGGTGTAGAATTTAGTGAGTCTTCCGATCCAAAAATGCACTATTGGACTTTGTGGAAGTTACCTCTATTCCATGCCAAAACAGTTGATGAAGTTTTGATGGAAATTGATGCTTGTCGCTCTGAAAATCCTGATTGCTATATTCGCGTTATGGGTTTTGATAACGTGAAGCAGTGTCAAGTATTAAGCTTCATCGTACACAAGCCTAATCAGAGAAGATACTAATTCATCACTAAATTAATGTAGTGTAGTGGGGTAGGCGATCGTCTGTCCCACTATTTTTTTGGGGTTTTTTCCGGTGGCGATCGCCTCACATCGCCTCACTCTGAAACGAGACTTTCTACTTTTCTCCTCATATAAATTTGATAGACTGCGACTGATATCAACTACGGCAAAATATACAAATAAATTTTTCATCTAAAATGGAACTTACACCACAAAAAGTCGAAATTAGCACCCAAAATATCGCTTATTATGAAAGTTCAGGTAAGGGGCAAACAATTTTCCTGGTTCATGGTAATTCTTCATCAGGACGCTCTTACCTGCATCAACTACAAGCTGAACTGGGTGAGACATATCGCTCGATCGCGATGGACTTACCAGGCCATGGAATCTCAGATGTGGCGGCTAACCCAGAAGTAACTTACAGTCTTCCTGGTTATGCTGATGCTGTTGTTGAGGTAGCTAAAGCTTTAGATGCTTCTAATGCAATTTTTGTAGGTTGGAGTCTAGGCGGACATATTCTTTTAGAAGCAAGCGATCGACTAACTGCTGCACAAGGTATTGTGATATTTGGTACGCCACCAATTGCTGACAACCCGCCCGATTTAGAAAATGCCTTTTTGCCACATTCAGCTCTTAGTTTGGGCTTCACTGCGGAACTAAGTGTAGAGGAGATGTTGGCCTATGTGACGACCTTCTTCAGACCAGATATGGTAGAAATTCCTGAGCTTTTCTTAGAAGATATTGCCTTAACTGATGGCAGAGTGCGTGCTAATTTAGGTGCAAGCATTACCCCTGGCGGTTATCAAGACGAGATTGAAATTGTGGGTAATATGAAGATGCCCTTAATGATTATTCATGGAGAAGAAGAGCAGTTGGTAAATGCTGATTATATTGCAGAATTGGAAATGCCTACCCTTTGGAATGGTGAAATTCAATTTATTGCTGATGCTGGACACGCTCCACATTGGGAAACACCAGAGAAATTTAACAGCTTATTGATAGACTTCATTACCGATGTGATGATGGGCGATCGCCTTCAGCAAAATTGATCTCGTAGAAAAAGGTAGAAATTTCCTAAATCTTTCTATCCTAGATCCCAATAATTAGAGGAATTTGTCTGCATTAACATACTCATCAATGTTGGTATAGAATAGCGTTATTTCCTCACTTTTGTTAATATCTTTGAGTGCGATTAAGTGAGACCATAAACCAATTTCATTTTCGATCCACTCTACACGCACATTAGGCTTTTCTGCATGATTACAAAGGGAAGCTAAACCAAAAATTAGATATCTCTTCACATCTTTACTTTGGCCATATTCCGATGGTTGTACAAAGTAATACTTGAAAACTTCTGTTTCATTTATGCTTTGTTTTGCTTCAAACGGAAAAACTTCTACAGGGGCAACTTCAAGTAATGTTCCTTTGGGAATATACTTTGTTGCAATAATTCCTCGCCCTTTATTAGGAATTTTTTTGACTTCAATCATTGATTATCTCCTATAGATAAATCTTTAACATTAATCGACAAGAGTTTAGTGTATCATAGACAAGGATATTTTGTTAATTGAATTTCATCATTAAAAAAAAGGTATCAATAACATTATGGATGAAAGAATATTATTAGAGCAAGAACATAAAGCAACAGGATTTAAGGTGTTCTTAACTTCTATGGAAGATCATCATATTAAGCACTTAATCAAGCTTGCTCAAGACCAAAGTTTAATAGATTTACTAGGCTGGAATACATTCTTTGAACTTGATAATACAGAACAATTCATACAGGCAATTTCCGATTACACTTTACCTTATTCTCGAAAAAGTCAACCTGTAATATTTGGAGTTTACTTACAGCCAGAAAGTTTGCCCATTGGATATGTACTATTAAAAGGCTTTAATCTGGATTTGTTGACGGCTGAAACTGCTGTAGCAATTCTGGATAAAAAATATAGAAATAAAGGATATGGGAAGCTAGCATTAAAGCGAATGATTATTTATGCCTTCGATGAATTACACATTCAAACAATTGGTGCGACAATTCTACTATCAAATCAAAGCTCAATTAATATGGTTAAAAATCTCGGATTTGTAGTTAGAGAAATTATGTATAAATCATGGTCAATGCCTAATGGAGAATTAGCAGATATGGCATGGATGGAATTGAAAAACCAAACATAAGCGTTTCCCAACAAATACTGACTTCCGTGTTAAATTTGATATAATTAAGCAGAATAAATTCATAAATTTCCCATTAGACATCTCCAAAAATTAAAAAGAAAATCAATTATTATCCAGAAATTATCAATTATTCTTCTCTGTTCCCTGTTCCCTGTTCCCTGTTCCCTCTTTTCTGGAGATGTCTATTAGATTAATGACTGCCAACAGCCTCGTTGTCAAACCTATTAGGCAAATACAACTTGCTGCTGGAAGTGTTGTAACTATTCCTAATATTAACTGGCAAGAATTTGAATTTATTTTGCAAGAATTGGGAGAAAAACCTGCTGCCAAAATTACTTATAGCAACAACACTTTAGAAATTACAGTTGCTCTACCAGAACATGAAATTCCCAAGGATTTAATTTCTGATATTGTGAAAATTCTACTGAAAAGAACAGGCAAAAAATATCAACCTTTCACATCAACTATTTTTAAAAAGGAAGGTATAGCAGGGGTTGAACTTGATGCTAGTTTTTCTATTCAAAATTATCAACAAATGATTTGTCCTCGCCGACTACAGCCAGACGATCCACCTCCCGATTTAGCTATTGAGACTGATGTGAAATCGAAAACAAAAATTGATGATTATGAAGCTCTGGCAGTGCCGGAAGTTTGGATTTATGATCGTGGTAAATTGACTATTTATTTGTGCAAAAATGGCAAATATTTTACATCTAATATCAGTGCTATTTTTCCAGAAATACCTATTACTCAGATTGTGCCGAATATTGTTGAACGTGTTTGGGAATTAGGAAGTCTTCAGGCATTATAATAATTGGAAAATATGATAATTTCTGGTGATTTTTGAGTGAAGCAAACAATATCTATTAACTACTTTTCCGAGTGTTATATATTATTGTCTTTGGCATTAAAAATTATCAAAATAACAGGAGGAAATAGTAGCTTAATATAGATGAATTATTAGGTTTAATTTTCTCCCTATTGGTTATTTTAATTCATCTGGGTTGATACCCATTTCCCGTAACTTTGCAGCTAAAAGTTGTAACTGTTCATCTTTTTGTTGTAACTGTTCCTCTGTTTGCTGTAACTGCTCCTTTATTTGTTCTATACCTTGAAAAATCTCCCCATTAGGAAGATAAAGTTGTAACTCTTCCCCTGACATATCAAAGCGAATACCTAATCTCG
>JBARXI010000840.1:0-3339 GCA_049647275.1 Microcoleaceae cyanobacterium | reverse complement strand
AGCAGTTGGCAAAATCACAACCCCATTTCGACCTGCTTGTTTCCACGCTTTTAAAGCAGCCTCTTGGTGAGGATAGGGTGGCATTTCCAAACTGGGAATGAGTTCGAGAGCTTCAAATTCTTTGGCTTTGTCGGTGAAGTCAATTTTAGCCTCCCGTAATGATTCTACCAAGGGGCGGTAGTCTATTGCCCGAACTCGAAATTTTTCCACGCGGTCATCCCAGGTTGCATAGTCTACCCAAGCTTTGCCCTGGGGTGGCGGATGAAGGAGCAGAGTGCCGCGATCGAATGTGATAGTTGGTGTGCGATACATAGAAAATCTTGAACTTTTTGTCTATTGTTAATCTTAAATTTTTGTCTATTGCTAATCTTAAATAACTAAACTTTTATCAGTTAAGACGTATTTAAACTGGATTCGATCAAATTAGCTAATTCTCCCTTAATTCCTTTCCTATTATTCAGATGAGACGTTTTTTAGTCTCAACAAACAATTTAAAAGTATAACAGTTTAGTCACTTTTATACTTGCTCTAAATCAAAAAAATATCTCTCATCTGTTTTCAGTCAAGTTTAATCTCAAAACTCAAATAAATGTTAATAATTCTCTGTTCATAATTTTTCATCAGATTTATCGACACACAGATTAATCTTGTTGTCAAATCTACCCCTCGTAATTAATTACTTTTTCTAAAACTGTATAATTAAGTTTTAAAAATTGTCTATTGATAATTAGATTGATTCCAGATTAGATCGCTGATTAAATCCGATTCATTTTATGATTATTTATTTGTACAATTTCGAATAAAATTAATTAAATGTTGATGAAATTCTTCAGTTGCTTTCATATAACAAGCATGACCAGCATTATCTAGAATAACTTTTTGAGAATTTGGCATCAATTTCACTAACAAATCAGCCTCTGTGACTGAAACTATTCGATCGTTGCTTCCCCAAATAGCTAATGTTGGTAATTCAATCCCTTTTAATTCATCGCAAAATCGCTGAATTCCTACAGGAGAAATAGCCACAAAACCTGATAATTTATCTGCCTGATTAATCACAAATGGTAAGCTATAATTTCCACTCATAGAAGGAGATACTAGAATCGGCATTTTTAAATTTAAAATATTTAATAGCTCTAGCAAAAAACCAAAGCTAGAAACTGATATTCGCTGAGAGCGACCATAACCAGGAATATCTACAGCCACAGCTCGATAACCTCGCCTTGCTAAAAGCTGCAGACTACCAATTTCTTGCCAGGTCTGGGCGCTAAAACTTGCCCCATGTAAAAACAGCACGCTAACTGAGTTGTTTGGGCCAGTTTCTAGATAATGAATCCGAGCATTTTCTAGATTCACATATTGAGAACTAATTGTATCCATAGTTTAGTTGATGCCAATTCTATTATCTTAATAATAACAATAAAAATTACTTATTAAATATGAAAATTAACAAGACAAACAAATGGAAAACCCTAGACCGCTTTGTAGAAATTTCTTCCCCTTGGCTGACCTTAATTGGCGAAAATTTAGAGGATGACCAAGGTCAAGTAATTGATTATTGGCGAGTAGAAAAAGCTGATTCTGTGGTAATATTACCGATCCAATCTGATAATTTGTTGTTACCCATTCCAATGTATCGCCCCGGTGTGGGAGAGAAAACTTTAGATTTTCCCGGTGGGAGAATGGTATCTGGACAAACACCAGCCGGAATAGTACCAAAAATTTTACAGCGGGAATTAGGGATAACAGCAGCGGCGATCGCCGATCTGACTCCTCTCAATACCACTGGATGGGCAATTAATAGCTCATTTTCTAATCAAAAACTTTACGGTTTTGTGGTAGAAATAGACCCCACTTTATCAATATCTAATAAATTATTAGGTGCAACTTACCCTACCACAAAATCAGGTATTAGTAATCTACTTCAGGATTTAATTTGTCTTCAGTGTCGTTCTGTTTTGTTAGAGTGGCAAACTCAGGCTATTTTGGATGGTAGGTGGTAGGTAATTCAAGAAGTCAGAAGTGTTTTTGCGCAGCATGACATTAGCGCAGCGATAATATGGTTTAATTAAAACTCATACCTGTTTTCCACTCAGGGTAAAAAAGGCTCTAATATCAAATCCCCTAGCATCGGTATAGTTAGTTAGGAGTACAGGAGTCAGGAGGAAAGAGATCGGAGAAAATGTGGCAATGATGGAGACTAGAAATTTTTTTTTACTTAATTAAACGGATTTAATTTAATAGAGTAAAAATTGACAATAACAGGACTTACGCAAAATTTTATTTTATACCCTAGCTATGGTATAAGGTAGGTTGGAACCCACTCGACTACGGGTAGAATAGCTACATAAATCCTAAATAAATCAATTAAAAACTCATACATACCTCTAACTAAGTAGGTCGGCATAAATAAACGCATAATGTGGGCAATGCTAAATAAAACTAAAACCTTTATACAAAGAAACTTATAGGCATTCCCCACCCTACAACTACGGGTAGAATAGCTACATAAGTCCTAAATAAATCAATTAAAAACTCATACATACTTCTAACTAATTACCAATTATCTGACAAATTTCTGCTGATAAGTTACGATAATTATTATCATTTAAGACGGGAGTTAAATCTGTAATATTAATTGGTTTATCTAAGGAAATCCAAGAACGACAACCACCATATTCAGGACGATAAAAAATCTCATAGACTTGAGGAAGTTTGTAAGTTCTCAACAGTAAAATATAAAGCGGTTGCCGAGGTTTCCAGTTTAAGCGATCGCTAACAAATTTCTCATTCCAAATATGGTATAAAAACAACTTATTTACAATTGATTCATCACTCACTTGTAAAATATTTGTAATCTCAGCAAAACTACTAATTTTAATCTTTTCAGGATGCCAACCAGAATCAACAATTTGCACCTGAGTTGCATATTCTGGTTTGAGTAAATCTGGCTTTTGATGTTCAAAAGTCGGGTAGAGCAAAACCTGTCGATGTGCTACAGTAAAACGACCAGCTTCTTCTCGAATACCACCCTTTCTTAGTAATATAATTGTGTTACCCTTTGCCAAAGCATTAACAGCAACATTCCATTCTTTCAAAGCAGCATTAGTAGTTGTTTTCATTTTGATTTCCTGTAATATCATGTCCGGATAATTAGTGAGAAAAAACTTTCTCCTCTTCTTCTTCTTTTTTCTTCCTTTTTCTTCCTTTTTCTTCCTTTTTCTTCCTTTTTCTTCCCTCCTGACTCCTGACTCCTGACTCCTCGAGGTCGCCCTACCGACGGCTCCCCTACCTGACTCCTCTGTGCTTATTTATAAGTATTCAACCGGACATGATATA
>JBARXI010000839.1:0-2138 GCA_049647275.1 Microcoleaceae cyanobacterium | reverse complement strand
GTAATTCCTGATGTCTTAGACCAAGGAATAAAGGGTTTGCCGTTTAACCCTGTAGTGGTCGAGCCACTTGCGTTCAACTAAGCTTTCAGACTTTCTCGTTCAGTTTGAGTAAGTTTAGTTGAGCGGTAAGACTTGAGTAACTATAGCAATCCTATTTGAGTGGTAAATTTTTTTTCCTGTAGGTAGGTGTTATGTAGAAGAAAAAATAAATACACCAAAATTTTTCACAGTGTTATATTAGTTTCTGTTCTGAATATGTCTTGACAAGTTTTCTTTATACCGTAGGTTGGGTTAAGCCACAGCTAAACCTAACAAAAATTGGCGTTGCTGATTTGAGGTATGAAATTCAACGAGTGGTAAATTTTCAGCCAAAACAACGCGTGCAAATTATACCTATTTAGTCACCGAAAAACTCCTTTATACCTACTGAATCCTGACTCCTATAAAATCATACATTTATTCAGCAACGCCCAAAAATTTATATATGTTGGGTTTCCTGACTCAACCCAACCTACTTTAGCTGCGTCACGCCACTACACAATCTCATTTTTTATTATCAACATTTAACCAGACTTGATATTAACAAAAGAGGGAAAAATGTCATTATCTATCAGAATTATTCTGCTAGTTACCACAACAATTTATCAAGCGATCGTCTGTCATGTAGAAAATCAAAAACCGCCCCCTGGTAAACTATTCGATGTGGGTGGTTATCGTCTACATTTGTACGCTGTAGGAGAAGCAGGCCCAACAATTATTCTAGACCACAGTTTAGGGGGAATAGAAGGCTATTTGTTAGTAGAAAAACTGGCAAAGTTGGGGCGAGTATGTATCTACGACCGAGCCGGATATGGATGGAGCGAACATAGCCCTCATCCTCGAACTAGCAGTCAAATTGTCACTGAATTAGATCGGCTACTTTCCCAAGCTAATATTCAACCACCTTACATTTTAGTAGGAAATTCTTTTGGCAGTTACAATGTTAGATTATATGCTCATCGCTTCCCTGAAAAAGTTATGGGAATGGTACTGACAGATGGACTCCATGAGACAGGAATGTTGAAAATGTCTATCCAATTGCAAGCTTTGAAACTATTCTTTATTTCTGGCTTTATTATGTCTGTTTTCGGCTCAATATTGGGAATTATTCAGCTATTAAGAAAATGTGGAATATTTGAATTACTCAAGCCGGAATTACGACAGTTTGAGCGAGAGTCTCGAAATTCAGTAAAACGTTCTTTTTGTCGTTCTAAACATTGGATTACAATGATTCGAGAAATGCTAAATCTAAATAATAGCGGAACTCAGGTTGCGGTTGCTAATCAATTTGATTCGATGCCAGTAGTTAATATCAAAGCTAATTCTTTTTTTAAACCTGCTTTTTGGAATGTTTTTATTCCTCTAAAGGTGGCTAACAAATTACGAGAGGAAATGCACAAAGAGTTGTCTAATCTATCAACAAATTCTGTTCAAATCCAAGCAAAGAAAAGCGGTCATTTTGTGTGGATAGACCAACCTGATGTAATTGTAGATGCTGTCAAAATAGTACTAGATAACGGGGGGTAAATAACCCACCATTCAACAATTAACAATTAACAATTAATAATTACCTCTCCTTAAAACGGATAGGATTGGCGAAAAGATTTTTTTTGATTTATTTCTTCAAATAAGAAGAGGCTTTTTACCTTAATTATTCGGTAAAAAAATACTCACGCGCCTGACTAATCAATACTTTTGACTCTGGAATTTTGAGTGTGGTGAAGTGTGTCTTATATTCTGTTCGCCTAGGGTTTCCGTTAGGAAATAGAGACCGACCAATTACACACTTGATGCATGACTTCCGCGAAGCGGTACTAGATAGGAAGGGATTGGTGAAGAAGTATCATTACTTGATAGCTAAAGCTTTTAGCAGTTTTATATCAAGTCCGGATAATTAGTGATAAAAAAAACTTTTTCTTCTTTTTCCCTCTTATCCCTCCTGACTCCTGTAGGGGCAATTTCCTCCGGAATGATCCGCAAACATGAATTACCGAATCATTAAGGTTTAAAGCCTCTCCTTTAAAGGAGAAAGCGGTCGCGCATGCTGGCGCACAACTGCGCTCTTCGCGGAGCGACATGTTTGCGGAGCATTCCGATAG
>JBARXI010000838.1:0-5911 GCA_049647275.1 Microcoleaceae cyanobacterium | reverse complement strand
CTCTCAGCCCTAGCCCGTCAGCTAACTTCGTAGGCATTGAGAGGAGAATGAAGAACCAATTTTCTCTAAAAACTAGACAGATTGTTAATTCAGTATCCTTGGTTGGTATAGGTCTGATTTGTTGCGCGTGGTAAACCTGACTCTGACGATCTTTAAAGATAATGACCGGAAAACTAAATATTTCTTTTTTTGCAACGCTTGCCGTAGTTATTGCATTACCTCAACAACAAACTATATTGAAGCGGGTTTGCCGCTTTGTAATTCCTGATATAATTTTATTGCCTGCATTAGGGTGTTTATGGGTAATCATGTTGTGGTTGATGGTTAGTAGCTTTTTAACAACCTTCATTCCCAGCCCTTGTTTACCAGCAGTTATTAGCACAGCGATAAATGCTTCCAAAGTCTCTAGAGAATACTTAGATGTAGCACAAGCTTTGTGGAAATGCCCCGATCGCAATTACAGTATAGGACATAGTTTGTCTCTTCCCACAGTTGGTGCTCCATCTGAACAAATCTACGCATCCGTTTAATGTATATAAAGTTTTTTAATCTGCACTATCTTGTTGAGATATACTATAACAAGGTAGTGCTTATTATTTAACAGTAGAATCAGATCATCTTTTTCGCAGAAATATAGTTAATCGTAGACAGTTAAGGTATAACATCAAACATCAGCTACGCTTAATTAAGCATAATAAAAATCTTATCCTGCTTCCCCTCCTAAGTTTGCGGTTATTCCTACTCTCTCATTTGTTACTTTTTCCAGTCTATTCCCTATTCCCGATTATTTATACAGCCTATTCCATGTAACTGTGGTACATTAACTTAAGTAGTTCAGCGATGTTTAAATTGTACTAGCTACTGCAGTTGAGAATATTAAATACTCAACACTTCAAAAACTATTTTACAAACTGTTTTTACTGTACTTCATAAACCTGGAATCTGCTGTAAAATCGGCGATAATATAAGAAACATAGATAGCTAGGATTAATTTATATTAATACTATCTTCAATCAGACTTCATATTCATATAAGTAGTAGACTGACCACTATTAAAGAGTGCATTCTTATTTTTATTTCTAGGTGTTTTCATCTCCCCTATTTTTATTCTAATGTACCCTTACTAGGTGTGTAAGTCCAGTAGGGGTATAATCATTGATTCATTTTCCCTCCTACTTTAATACTAAAACCCAAGTATTCCGAAATTAGTTTTACATAATATCCAGCAGTACAATTATTTTTTTTAAGGTATTTTGAAACTTTTACAGGTTTGCTTTTTAACTAGTTTATGATGTTGTAAAATATTTACCAATGGATAATTGAAAATTGACAATTGATCATTAATTAATCAGGTTTAAAGCCTCTTCTTTTAAGAAGAAAAGCGGTCGGGGGATGGCGAGGATACCCGAAGAGTGCAGAGCCGCTCCGCTTTACATGTCGCTCCGCGAAACGCCATATCCAATCGACCAAGAGAAGTCAACAATTTTCTCCTTGGTATGAATCATCTTTCTTTAAGGGAGAGGTAATTATCAATTATTGAAAATCGCCTCGATCATCCAGTCTAATTTTTGACTAATCGTAAAGCTAGATAAAAGAACAATATTCAGGTAAGCTCATAAACAAGTCCTCAAAAAAAATTAACGATCGCCTCTATTATGGGTTGGCAAATACTATTAAACATAGGGATTTTCCTAGGTACTCTGATTCTTGTGTTTTGGCGTCCAAAAGGTTTAGGTATAGGTTTCAGTGCAATGGGAGGTGCTCTCCTGACATTGACCACTGGCATAGTTTCTTTGGCAACTATTCCTAAAATGATTTTTGTAATTCTAGCAAATATTAGCTTGACTTTAGTTGGGTTAATAGCTCTTAGCTGGATATTACAGCAAAAAGGTATTTTTCGTTGGTTTGCATTTCGCATTGCTCACCTAAATTTAGGTAGTGGTAAGTTATTATTTGCCACATTGCTGATATTAACAGCATTAGTCAGTGTTTTTTTTACTAACTATGGTAGTACGTTATTATTTCTTCCAATAGTAATTGAAACCCTGGTTTTATTAGAATTTAGTCCTTCGGAAATTATGCCATTTATCATGGCTTGTGGTTGGATTTCTGATAGTAGTAGTATCTCATTTACTATCAGCAATTTAGTTAATTCTACTGTAGCTAGTGCATATGATATTTCTTTTGGTCGTTATGGGATAGTAATGTTGCCTGTTAGTTTTGTCTCTATTGGTATAAGTTTGGTAGTTCTTTTATTTTATTTTTGGTCTGATATTCCCAGCAGATATAAAAAATTTAAATTCAGCCAAGAAAGTCTAAAAATATCATTGCCTACAGGTAATTTAGCACATAAAATAAATCTCTACTCCGCTCAACCAGGTGAAGATAATAATGATTTATCTTCAAAATCAGTAGAAGCTGTTGAGCGTAAAAAAACTCATAAAATATTAGCTGAGATTTTGCCCGATCATTATCTAGTTAAATATTTTGTAGCTCCAATTAAAATTTTTACTAAATTTATTTTTCATCCTTCCCTACAAATTATTTTGTTTATTTGGGGGATTTACATAATAGTTTTTGGTTTGGGCAACTCTGGTTTAACAGATGTAATTAAAATACTGTTAATACACATATCTCAATGGGGATTTTCTCTAGGGATTATTGCTACAGGTTTTTTATCTGCATTGATTAGTGCAGTCTGCAATAATTTACCTTCTTCTTTAATTAATACATTGACAATTCAATCTGCACCTATCACAAATCCCAATCTTCTAGAAGCAATGGTTTATGCCAACATTATTGGCTGTGTTATTGGTGCTAAAATTACTCCTATTGGTAGTTTATCTACTCTATTTTGGTTTCATATTTTGCAGAAGCACGGCTTTCATATTAGCTGGAAGAATTACTTTCGTATGAGTATGATTATAATTTTGCCTATTTTATTTATTAGTCTTTTAAGTTTTGCTATCTGGTTACCAGGGATGCAAATTAGTTAACTATGGTTTGAGATTTGTGGTCGTAATTTATCAATCTTTTACATTTATTTATGGGGTTTTCCAACTTCGGTCTTTTTTCCCTCCTTTTAAAGGCAGGGCTATTTCAAAGTTTGATAAGGTGGAAATTTTCAATAATAAGACGATCGGGGGATGAGGAAATAGGGAAATACAACTCAATGCACTTAAAAATTAGCTAATTTACTCAGGGAAACTTAAACCATGATTATGTATTAAGCACCTATACATCATTGATTACCTAATCTAATTTCCTGTAACCCTTGCAGTAAAAAGGTTTCTGTTTTAGAAAATGTGTAATTAATTTTGTTTACCTGCTTATGATTAAATTAACTCAAATGACTCATAATTATTTAACTAACAAAAATTGTTATTCGACAGATTTGATAAAAGTCTAGACTATTTATCTAAAATCACTCCTATCTCCTCATCCTTACAGAGGTAGGTTTTTAATATTTTGGAAAATATGGGCAATTTATGTTTGCGGAGCATTCGGACTGAAATTGCCCCTGCTATTATTTTTAATATGATTTTATCAAATTGCTATTATAGTAAATATTGACCGCCACAGTGCGCTCTTGGTTTTGATTTTTTATATATCCTCAAATCTTGGGTGTGGTGAAAAAATAGTGAAAAATTACCCATAAACTACTTTTAATATTTGAAAAACCAATAAACCCTCGGACTTGTTTCAACAATTAACAATTAACAATTAATAATTAATAATTAATAATTAACAATTACCTCTCTTTGAAAAGAAGAGGATTGACTAAAAGGAAAATTTTTTCTTTTCCCACCTTTAAAGGAGAGGCTTTAAACCTTAATTATTCGGTAAGAATAATTTGAACATTATTTGTATGGAAGCTAGATTTACCAATGGATTATTGATAATTGATAATTGATAATTAATCCCCAAAGGTTTAAAGCCTATGAGCAATAATTGATAATTGATAATTGATAATTGATAATTAATAGACCGAGGTTGAAAGCTTTCCCGAATAATTAATAATTGCTGCAGAAATAATTATCCATATATTCATTATCCATTATCAATTAATGAAATGATGCCGTAGTAGTGGTCTGTCAAGATAGTTTTGAGGGGTAGCCAATCCCAAAAAGCATTACCCCAACAATAAAAGTTACAAAAATATATTCATCATTTCAAAGTTGACAGACTAGTAGAAGTAATTTTTTTTCCTACAAAATGCTCCGCAAACATGAATTATAGGGGTTCTCATCCTTTATGAAGTAGAGTATTTTTTCTATTCCCTATTTCCTATTCCTTATTCCTTATTCCTTATTCCTTATTTCTTATTTCTTATTTCTTATTCCCTATTCCCTATTCCCTGTTGTCAAAAATCTAAAACTTGTATATCTCACCAAGAGCGAGAAATGCTATACCTATCTTATTTAATGATTGAAGTAGTCATAAAGCAGAGTATGATTTATTGAAAATGGTATAAAGCTCAGTAAAACTTTTCTACAAATTGCTTTTAAGTAGTCATGCAAAATTAATTACACATACTCTCAAGCTAAAAGACCTATATTTTAAAAATCACAGCTAATAATATTAGATAATTAATTTTGCCTAGGTACTTAATAATTTGACACTAATATATTTTGCTCGTTGCCGATATTTTTAACAGAATATTGAGAAAATCTCTTACTACTTTAGCTGAATTATATTCCGTCAGTATAGGCACATGAACAAAAATACATTTATTCTTTAAACAACTATCATTAAGATATTTTAATACAGAAAAATACAAATTTTCGCAGACAAATTTCCCGCAATCATTGCTAATCTCAGTTATCTCTAAACCTGCTACTAATTCTGCCAAATTAACAGAGGTTGGAATTACTGTCTCTCCAGAAGTAGCTTGAGATTCAATTGTTAAATTTTCTCGCTTTTCTGCCATGCCACAACACACAATAATATCAGGTTGAATCTCATTGATGTATGAAATTACAATTTGTGGCGCAACCTGTGAATCAACAGGTAACTTCCTGATAAAAGTTAGAGAACTATCCCTTAATTTTTGAGCTGAGATTTGACTTAGTAAATCATCAGAAGAATTAGATTTATGCTCCGGTTTCCATATATCAAATGATGTGAGTAAAACTTTGGTTTTGATCATTAAAACTTAGACTATTAAAAAAAATGTGTTGATATTTCAAGAGTATAGCAATATGAAATGATTCGTAAAATAAATAGGTTACCTTAAGGCACCAGCCAGAAGGTAGATGGCAGAAGGTAAGGAAGAAGGAAGAAGTTTTTCTGAAGTCTAGGAATTTTACCGAATAATTAAGGTTTAAAGCCTCTCCTTTAAAGGAGAAAAAAGCGGTCGTTAGCGGAGCTTCCCGCAGGGTGGGATGGCGATGCTTCGGAGCGGCTCTGCACTCTTCGGGTCTCCTCGATGGATGTCCAATCGACCAATAGAGAAAAAATTTTCCTTTTAGTCAATCCAATCCGTTTCAAGGAGAGGTAATTATTAATTGTTAATTATTAATTATTAATTGTTGAAAAATATCCCTTAATTTTTGAGCTGAGATTTGACTTAGTAAATTATCAGAAGAATTAGATTGATGCTCCGGTTTCCATATATCAAATGATGTAAGTAAAACTTTGGTTTCGATCATTAAAACTCAGACTATTAAAAAAAATGTATTGATATTTCAATAGTATCAATAAATTGACTATAATAAACCTGCAAAATTTAGATAGAAAAAAAATTAATCAATGTCAACTATTGCAGTAATCGACTATGATATGGGTGTGCGACTCGTTGGCCATTAAACTAGGAAACTAGGTATAAATGGCCGTTCTAAATCAATACATGAGGACAACCTCTGATTTATGAATAACTCTTATGACCTTGTAGGTGAAATTCCTACCGCCT